>DAITPV010000291.1:0-3012 GCA_036833435.1 Actinomycetota bacterium
AATGCCGCGGCCCGGGACCTGGCGGCCGCGGCCGATGCGGCGGGGCGGCTCCGGGAGACCATGTCTGGTCTGGTGCAAAGCCACCGATGAGGCGGACCGTCTCCTCGATCTCCGCCTGGCGGCCGACGAAGCCGATCGCCGCCAAGCTCCTGCAGGAGCCGGGTCGACTCCTGGATGTCCGTGAAGAGAAAGGTGACCGTCCCGGTCGGTAGCTCTGCCACGCCCGCAATCTAGCCCGATTGGGCCAGGTACCTGGTCACCCAGATCCTGCTGCTGGCCACAGGCGAAGGGAAGCGCCGACGTCAGATGGTGGCCGTGTCCAGGGGGGTCCTTGGCGGCCAGGGCCCGTAATCGAATCGCCTCCGACCTCCGGCCGACGCGATCAGGGCTCGAGCCCTCGACCGGGTGATCCGGGACTTCCCCCCGCGCCCGCCGCCCCAGTCATCGGTCAGCCATCCATCTCCCATGAGCCCGAGCTCGATGGACTCACTCAGCCGGCCAGCGGTCAGGTCCCTGACCAAACGTTGGAGGTGATCGATACCCTCCTCGGCCGTCTCGTCACACGCGTCGCACCCGCAGGCCGGCATGTGCTCCACGAACCACTGGCCCATGCGCACCCGCAACCCCGGGAACGACGAGAAGGCGATGGTGATCGAGCCAGCATGTTCGGACCGAGGGACGAGCCGAACCGTAGGTCGCTCATCGCCTTCGAGCTCGTCGTCGATCCCGTAGCCCTCCTCCCGGCTCACGTCGAACTCCGCTTCGAGCTGTTCCAGGAAGCGCTCGGCGAAGCCATGAAGCGGCCTGAAGCGCTCCGGGTTGGTGACGCGTGAATACGCTTCCTCTGGCGGGTCGTCCGGTTCCCAGTCGTCGCCCATGTGTCCTCCGTGGACATCCTATTTCGGCGGCTCTGCCGACCGGGATCCGCCTTCGTCGATGTCCACGTCCCCAGTGATAAGCGTGACGGTGTTGCCGCCGACCCATACGGTGCCGTCGGGGTCCGCCTCGACGTACGCCCTGCCCGTCCGCCCCAGGCGGGTCCCCTGACTGGCCACGTACGGTGCCGTGGCGCGACCCGTGGCCAGGAGCCACTGAGCCACGGACGCGTTGAGGCTTCCGGTGACCGGGTCCTCCACCATCCCGCCCCGCTCGTCGCTGAACAGCGCCCGGACTTCGAAGGCGCACTCGGCGCCCTCCGGATACGGGCCCACGACGCCGATGTCCAGGCTGCCCTCCCCCGAATACTTCGCGAAGTCGGGCTCGAGCTCCAGCACTGACGTCGCATCCTCGAGCAGCACGGCGACCCAGCCGGGGCCGTTGTCGGCCCACTGGGTGTCCACGATGAGGTTCCGGTCGATCCCCAGCACCGTGGCGACCTGCTCCACGAACGCGTCATCGACGGGACCTGAGCGGATCAACGGTGGTGCCTCAAACGCCAGTCGGTGGTCGGTCCGTCGAACGCGCACCAGACCGGCTCCGCACTCCTGGACGATCACGTCGCCATCCCGGGGCCTGCCGCCCGCGGTGAGCCATGCGTGACAGGTCCCCAGCGTCGGATGGCCGGCGAACGGGAGCTCTTGATCGAGCGTGAAGATGCGTACCCGATAGTCGGCTTCCGGAACCGTGGTGGGCAGGAGGAACGTGGTCTCCGCGAGGTTCATCCACCGGGTCACGGACTGCATCGTGGCTTCGGACAGTCCCTCCGCGTCCAGAACGACGGCCACCGGATTGCCGGCGAACGGCCCGGTGCCGAACACGTCGACCTGTTGGAAGGACCGCTTGGTCACGCCGGGCTCTCGAGCTCCTCCAGGAAGGCCCGGGCCCGCCCGGCGGAGACCACGTTCCCTCGCCGGTCGTACAGCTCGACCGCTTCCCGAGTCGCATCGCCGGCCCCGGACAGGTCCCCGCGAGCGCGAAGGACGATGGCCTCGGCCATCACGCAGTCACCGACCGAGCTCCAGTCATCGGTCCGCCGGGCGATGGCCACGGCCTCACCAACCAGCCGTTCGGCTTCCTCGAGCCGTCCTTGCCGGGCGAACACCTTGGCCCGGACCGAGCGCCACCCCATCTCCGAGGAAACGTCACCTGCGGCAGCGTTCTCCTCGCTGACTCGGGTGAAGTCGAGCGCTTCGTCGTCCTTGCCCTGCACATACAGGGTTTCGGCCAGGTACGCCGCCGAGGTCGACAGGAACCCGGTCTCGCCCGCGGCCTGGAGCGTCTCGATCCCCGACCGAAGCCGGGCCTCGGCGGCCTCCGGCTCGCCGAGGAGCAAGTCGACCACGGTTCGGTGATGGCCGGCCATCAGGAAGAGCTCGGCGCCCAGCTCCCGCCACAGCGCCTCCGCCCTCTCTACATGGGAACGGGCCTCGTCCGCTTCTCCCCGCATCGCGTAGAGGGCCCCCAGAACCGCGTTGGCGTCGGCCTCCACGAAGCCGAGCCCCTGGTCGAGGATCCCCTCCCACCGTGCGATCTCCCGATCGACGGGGGCGGCGCCCCAGATCGTGGAGCCGCCTCGGGCCGAGTACAGGCGGCGAAGCTGACCCTCGGTCGCTCCCCTCTCCAGGGCCCTGTCGATCGCGCTGTCAAGAAGGTCGCCGGCATCCTGCGAGAGCCCTGACCAGAAACGGATGGCCGCCGCACGTTCCTGCGCCCTGACCAGGAGCTCCGGGTCATCGATCCGCTCGGCCTCCACCAGGATCCGATCCAAGTCGATCCGGATCTGGTCGAACGTGACATCACGATCGGTGGCCATCTGGAGGTCGAGCCCGATCAGCTCGGCCCGAAGCTCAGTGGCACGATCCCCCGATTTCCCGGCAAGGTCGATGGCGTCCTCGACGATCGGTCGGGCGCGAGCGAGCGCCACGGAATCGTAGAGGGTCTCGGCCAGGTCGGGGAGCAGGCGCACTCGTTCGGGATCGTCCCGAGGGAGCAGCTCGACGGCCCGAGTCAGCAGGCTCACGGCCCCGCCGATGTCCCCTCGTGCTTGGGCCCGGTGGCCGGCGCGGACCAGCA
>DAITPV010000292.1:0-3003 GCA_036833435.1 Actinomycetota bacterium
ACCAGCGTGACGGAGCCCTCGTCCGCCAGAGCGGCCGCTTCAGCGCTGGGGACCAGTCCCGCCAGGACGCCGACCGCGTCGCCGATGCGGGCCCGAGCCAGGGCCACCTCTCGGACGTGATGGTACGGCGCCCGCTCCTCCCGATGTCCGGGATGCGCGTCCCGATGAACCCACACCAGCCCGAGCCGGGGAGAAGGAGCGAACACCGCCGGACGCGTTCCCACCACCACCCGATACCGTCCGTCCAGGACGTCGAGCCAGGCCCGGTACCGCTCGCGGCGTTCCCCTCCCACCAGCACGAGGCACGCCGGCCCGAAGGCCTCGGCCACGGCGCGGGCGGTCGCCGGCAACGGGGTGGCCTCGGGAACCACCACCACGGCGCTCCGGCCTCCCGCCACGCAGGCCGCCACGGCCTCCACACACGCCGACGCCTCCTCGTCGGGCAGCGGACGGATCACGAACGCCCCGCTGCTGCTGCGGCACGCCTCGAGGAGCTCCTCTCCGTGTCCGTACCGCGACAGCACCTCCCCGGGTCGCACCTCGGGGGGCGGAGGGGGCGGCGCCGAGGGAACCTCTTCCTCGGAAGCAACCCGTGGTGGACGGGCCCGGCCGATGGCCACGGCCAGCGGGGTCACGTACCGTTCCGCGACCCATCGGTACAGCTCCAGGTTCTGCTCGTCGAACAGCGGACGCGAAGACAGGACCCGACGAACCGCAAGCACCCGGCCCGGCACGTCCGCCGTGGGCCCCAGGACCCAGCCGCGGACCGTGCGGCCGTGGAACGGGACGGAGACCAGCAGCCCGGTGCCGGGAGCGCGATCAGCCGGGAGCAGGTAGGTGAACGGTCGGTCCAGCTCGAGCCGCGGAAGGTCGACGGCGACCGCGACCGGGACGCCGCTCAGCTCAGGGCGCGCCGGAGATCGTCCGCGCGGTCGGTCTCCTCCCAGGGGAACCCCTTGCGCCCGAAGTGCCCGTAGCAGGCCGTCTCACCGTAGATCGGCCGCCGGAGGTCGAGGGCCTCGATGATGGCCGCCGGCCGGAAGTCGAACGCGTCGAGCAGCGTGGCCTCGAGCTTCTCCGGAGCGACCTCCGAGGTCCCGAACGTCTCGACCACGAACGAGACCGGGTGGGCGGTCCCGATGGCGTAGGCCACCTGGACCTGGAGCCGGTCCGCCAGCCCGGCCGCCACCGCGTTCTTGGCCACGTACCGCCCCATGTACGCGGCCGAGCGATCCACCTTGGTGGGATCCTTCCCCGAGAAGCACCCGCCACCGTGCGGCGCCGAGCCCCCGTAGGAGTCGACCATGATCTTTCGGCCGGTGAGCCCGGTGTCGGCCTTGGGCCCACCGGTGATGAACGAGCCGGTCGGATTGACGATCACCCGCAGGCCCTCCGCGTCGAGCTCGAACTCCTTGAGGACCGGCTCGATGACCTCTTGCTCGATGTCCGGGGTCAGGAGGGTGTCCCGGTCCACCTCGTCGCGGTGCTGTGCGGAGATGAGCACCGTGTGGATCCGCACGGGACGTCCGTCCTCGTACTCCACGGTGGCCTGGCTCTTCCCGTCCGGACGGAGGTAGGGCACCACGCCCGCCTTCCGTACATCGGCCAGCCGCTTCGCCAGGGCGTGGGCGATGGCGATCGGCGCCGGCATGAGGTCCTCGGTCTCCCGGCAGGCGAAGCCGAACATCATCCCCTGGTCACCCGCCCCAATGACGTCCAGGTTGTCGTGGGAGCCCTCCTCGCGTTCCTCCGCCGCGTGGTCGACGCCCTGGGCGATGTCGGACGACTGCTCCTGGATCGCGGTCATCACCCCGCAGGTGTCCCCGTCGATCCCGAACGTGGCGTCCGTGTACCCGATGTCGGTGATGGTGCGGCGCACCACCGCCGGGACGTCCACGTAGATCTCCGTGGTGATCTCGCCCGAGACGATCACCACCCCGGTGGTTACCAGGGTCTCGCAGGCCACCCGGCCGTTGGGGTCGTCGGTGAGGATCGCGTCGAGGACCGCGTCGGAGATCTGGTCGGCGAGCTTGTCGGGGTGACCCTCGGTGACGGACTCGGACGTGAACAGGTGGCGACGGGGCATGTCCGCCGGAGTATACGAAGGGGGGTGGGGGGTCACAATGGAGTCGTGAGCCGTGCGCCTCGCGCCGACCGGCCGCACATCCCAGGGTACGGGATCCCCAAGGACCGGAAGGACATCCTTCCCTGGAGCCACGCCGTCGAGCGGCTGGAGGGCTCCCGGAACTACTGGGTGTCCACCACCGGTCCCGACGGGGGCCCACACTCCGTGGCGGTGTGGGGAGTGTGGGTCGACGAGGCGCTGTGCTTCGGCGGCGGACCCAAGACCAGGTGGTCACGCAACCTGGCCAAGAACCCCACCGTCTGCGCGCATCTGGAGAGCGGCGAGGACGTGGTGATCCTGGAGGGCACCGTGGACCGGATCACCGACCCGAAGGATCCCCGGATGTCCCGGATCGACAACGCGTACGAGGCCAAGTACGAGATGCGCCACGGGCCCCCAATCTGGATCCTTCGGCCCCGGGTGGCGTTCGGGTGGAACCCGTTCGGCAAGACCTCCACCCGGTGGCGGTTCGCGGACCCGAAGAGCGGCTAGGCGCGGAGCAGGGCGGCCACCCGGTTGCAGATCACGGTGGCCAGGCCGGGCTTGGTCCACTCACTGAGGTCGACGTCATCGCCGTCGGCCGCCAGGATCATGGCCCGGTTGGTGTCCGCGTCGAACCCGGTCCCCGGAGCCCCCACCTGGTTGACCACGATGAGGTCGAGGTGCTTCTCCCGGAGCTTCTGACGGCCGGCTGCCTCCAGCTCCTCGGTCTCCGCGGCGAATCCCACCAGGATCCGGTTGCCCTTGCCCTCCCCCAGCTCGCGGAGGATGTCCGGCGTGGGCTCCAGGTGGACGTCCGGCGTCCCGGTGTCCTTCTTGATCTTGCCGCGCACCTCTTCCTTGGGCCGGAAGTCGGAGACCGCGGCGGCCTTGACCAC
>DAITPV010000293.1:0-2940 GCA_036833435.1 Actinomycetota bacterium
TATCGAGTGGCGGCGCCACCGCTCCGCCTCCCACCGAGGCGCCCTGCGCGCCGGCGCCGTGACAGGCCAGACAGTTCGCCGCGTACACCGTGCGACCCCGGGCCAGATCGCCGGAACCGGAGTCCACCACGGGGATCGGCTCGCCGCCCGGGCCCAGCGAGGTGACGTAGGCCACCATCGCGGCGATCTCGTCAGGGTCGTACGCGGGAGCGTTCCGGACGGGCTGTTCCGCGGGGTCGGCCAGGGGCATCCGGCCCGTCGACAGCATGAAGTCAACGGCGGCCGCCCCCACCCCGACCAGCGACGGGCCCTGGCCCGTGCCCTGGCCTTCGAGCCCATGGCAAGTCGAGCACCCCGCGGCGTACAGGTCGAACCCACGCTCCACGTCTTCCTGTCCCCGGGCCGGTGCGGAGGCCAGCTGGATGACCGCCGCCGGCCCCAGGGCCACGAGGGCCAGGATCAGAAGGCGCCTCATCGGATCAGGTAGACGACCCCGAAGATCGCCAGCCACACCCCGTCCACGAAGTGCCAGTAGTATCCGACGGCCTCGCCACGGTCGGGTCCCGGCCCGGCGCCCGATCCTCGGGCCATCAGCCACACGAGCAGCACGATCCCCACCGCCAGATGGGCGCCGTGCGCGCCGAGCATCGTGAACCACAACGAACCGTAGGCGTGGGAGTCGATCCCGAACGACGCCGTGGCGAGCTCGAATCCCTTGATGACCAGGAACGCCGCACCGAGGAGGACGGTGAGCCACACCCACCGACGCATCCCTCCGTCGTCGCCGGCGCGGAGCCGGATGACCCCAGCGTGCATCGTGAAGCTGGAGGCCGCCAGGATCACGGTGGCCACCAACGTCAGGGGGAAGTCCAGCTCCACGTCGGCCGGAGGCCAGGTGGTCGTTGCCGTCCGGAGACTGAAGTACGAGGCGAACAGGCCACCGAAGAACATGAGCTCCGACGCCAGGAACAGGACCATCCCGAATACCGGCGCCTGGTTCCGGGAGCCGGTGATGCTCGGGCCTGCCTGGGCCGGAGGCACACCTCAGGATGTATCAACGAGGGGCCCCGGGGTCAACCGGGGGTCAGGCCGGTGAGCGCTCCACCGGCTCCGGTTTGGCTGCGACGGAGATGGGGAAAGGCTGGCCTGCCATGACTCGGTGTCCGGTCTGCGAGTCGATCAAGATCGTGGTGGTGCTGACCCCCGAACGCCAGTCGTTCTGCTCGGGATGCGGTGCCAGGTGGATCCAGGACGGGTCCGAGCAGCGGCGGGTTCGCACCCTCCCCCGAGGGAACCGGCCGGCGCCGGCGGGCTAGACCTTCAGGAGCGGCAGCCCGATCTCTTCGTCCATCTCCCGGACCACCTCGCCGGGGCGCTCCTCCAGGAAGATCTCGAGCGTCGCTCCGACCCGAGCTTCGAACAGGTGGCCTCCCCGCGCCGTGCCGTCGACCTCTCCCACCGTGAGGTGGGCGTGGATCCGCGGCTCACCGTCGAGGCGGCTCACGTTCCCCAAGAGCGCCAAGACCTCGGTGTCGCCCACGGTGAACCGGTCGTAGTCCTTCCGGTCCAAGTGGTAGAAGCCCAGCTCCGCGTCCAGCAGCGCGCCGATGCCCTCGAACCGCCCAAGCTTCACGTCGTGCTCGCCGCAGAACTCCGTCAGGGTGGCCACCACCGGCTCGCCACGCTCGAGGCGGAGGAGGAAGCTCCGCTCCGGGCCAGACCGGAGCTCGCGAAACCGCATCCCTAGGGGACTTGGGGCCAGGCGGCGACCTTGGGGTGGTCCTTGTCGACGGCGCCGACCTGGGCCGCACCACCCGGCGAGGTGTATCCGGCGACGTCCTCGGAGAAGAACTCCGCGTTGATCGGGGTGAACTCCTTCCACTCCGCGGGAACGTCGTCCTCGGCGAAGATGGCGGTCACCGGGCACACCGGCTCGCACGCGGCGCAGTCGACGCACTCGTCCGGCTGGATGTACAGCATCCGGCCACCCTCGTAGATGCAGTCGACGGGGCACTCATCCACACAAGCGATGTCCTTCACGTCGATGCACGGCTCGGTGATCGTGTACGTCATGGCTCCTCCGGGTCAGGTGGTTGGCTGGAAGTTGGCCACCGTGGGGTGGTCCTTGTCGACCGCGCCGACCTGGGCGGCGCCGCCCGGTGAGGTGAACCCGGCGATCTCTTCGGTGAAGAACTCCGCGTTCACCTGGTTGTAGACCTTCCACTCGGAAGGGACGTCGTCCTCGTAGAAGATGGCGGTGACGGGACACACCGGCTCGCACGCGGCGCAGTCGACACACTCGTCCGGCTGGATGTAGAGCATCCGGCCACCCTCGTAGATGCAGTCGACCGGACACTCGTCCACGCACGCCAGGTCCTTCACGTCGATGCAGGGCTCAGCGATGGTGTACGTCATGGTCTGAGTTTTCCCCTTTTCGACGGTGCCAACCGTGCATATCGTACCGCGGGTGAGACCCGTCTGCGAGACCTAGTGCTCCACGGCGGGGGTGGGGGCCGCCGCCATGATCGTCCCCATCAGGGAGGACACCGGCTCCTGGGCGGGGACCGGGTACACCACCACCAGGTCCGCCCCGGCCTCTCGGTAGGCTCGGAGCCGCTCGGCCGCCCGCTCCTGGCTCCCCCACACGCTTACCCCCGCGACCAGGGCTTCTGGGACGCCGTCGAGCGACCCCGAGGCGAACGCTTCGGCCGCGGCCTCCGCCTCCGAGCCCAGGCCCATGAGGTCGAACTGCCGCCGGTACCCGGGGATCCCCGCATACATGGAGGTGGCCTCACGGAGCGCCGCAAGGGCAACCTCGTCGTCGTGCCCCAGGCAGGCCCGGACGTACACGGCCACGGACACCCGACGGCCGCCCCGCTTCAGCAGGTCCACGGCCTGGGCCACTCGCTCGGGCGTGCACACGTTCAGGAGGACAGATCG
>DAITPV010000294.1:0-2942 GCA_036833435.1 Actinomycetota bacterium
ACCATGGCGGTGCTCTGCCGGCTGAGCTACTCCAGCGGATGGGGCAAACTAGGACGTCATGATAGGGCCATCCCGAAGGGCGCGACCAGCGCTGCTCATCGCCTGCGCGCTTCTCACGGCGTGCGCGCAGCAAGCCGGTGGGAGCTCCGACGGTTCGGTCGAAGCGCAACCCGCCGCGGAGGGAACGGTGGTCATCGAAGGCCAGGGAGGATCCGTCGAGGTGCCGGTGGAGATCGCCGACACCCCCGAGGAACAGACCGTCGGCCTCAGTGGGCGGCCCGAGCTGGACTCCGACGCAGGGATGGTGTTCCTGGTCGAGGAGCCCGCGGTCACGTCGTTCTGGATGAAGGACACGCTGATCCCGCTGTCGATCGCGTTCTGGGACGAACAGGGGCGCATCCACACGATCCTGGACATGCAAACGTGCCCTGACGACTCCTGCCCCTCGTACTTCGCCCGCCGCCCGTGGTCCGGGGCCCTGGAAGTCAACCAGGGATTCTTCGCCGACCACGGGGTGGAGGTCGGCGACCAGGCCCGGGTGGACCGCTAGGCGGCCGCCGGGGCGGGGACCGCATCGGCCACCCGCCTCCACAGCACGATCCCGATGCCGATCACCCAGATCGTCAGCAGCCCCGAAGAGATCGTGAACAGGACGATGAACGTCGCGGAGGGCCCGTCGAGGACTCCCATCACCGACGCCGCCACGGACAGGAGGCCCAGGACCACCACCGGCCACCCGAAGGCCGCCGGATACACGCGACTCCGAGCCACGGCCCACCCCAGCAGGACGGGCGTGGTCCCCAGGAACACCAGGATCATCCCCATGAACAGGGCCCAGGCGATCTCGGCCACCGCCGTCCCGGCCGCCAGCGTGGCGTCGCTCTGGGCGGCGGCCCACGCATCGGCCACGGCCTTGGTCGCGTAGCCGTCGACCAGCACGGTCAGCACCGCCGCCGCGGTCCCCACCAGCAAGCTGCCCACCGCCAGGCGGCGGAGGCCGTCCACCCCTTGATCGGTCAGCGTCCGGCTGGCCACGTACAGGCCCGCGGCGATCAGCAGAACCGCCACCAGGAGACCGAGATGGATGGAGATCCAGGCGTCGCTGTCGGCCACCGACCGAAGCTCGGCCGGGACGTAATCGTCGCCGAACTCCGTGAGCCTCGGATGGAGCAGGTTCGTCACCAGCGCCAGCACTCCGCCCACGATGGCCCCAGCGGAGCCGATCCGAAGTGTCGACCGATCAGGCATTGGGATCCTCCCTCTAGAGTCCTGGCCCGAGTTTAGGAGGGCGAGCGGCGGCGGTGCCAGCCCGGGAAGTGGGGGGGGCAGGATTCGAACCTGCGTAGGCGTACGCCGGCGATTTTACAGACCGCTCCCTTTGGCCGCTCGGGCACCCCCCCGAGGCGGACCTAGATTACAGTACGGCTTCATGGCCAAAGGTTCGTCGTTCGACATCGTGTCCCACACCGACATGGCCGAGGTGACCAACGCGGTGGACCAAGCTCGCCGCGAGATCGTGCAGCGGTTCGACTTCAAGAACACCGGGACCACCCTTCAGCAGGACGAGGACATGCTGGAGCTCCGCTCCTCCACCGAGGACCGCCTCAAGGCGGCGGTGGAGGTACTCAAGGACAAGATGGTCAGGCGGGGAGTGTCCCTGAAGGCCCTGAGCGAAGGACCCGTGCTTCCCGCGGCCAAGGGCACCGTCCGGCAAAACATCCACATCACCAAGGGGATCTCACAGGACAAGGCCCGGGAGATCAGCAAGTTCATCCGCGACCTGGACGTCAAGGTCCAGACCCAGATCCAGGCCGATCAGGTCCGGGTGACGGCCAAGAAGAAGGACGACCTTCAGACGGTGATCGGCGCGATCAAGGAAAAGGACTTCGAGATCCCGCTGCAGTTCACGAACTACCGGTAGTCAGTCGCCGCTTTCCAGGACGCCAGTGGTCCCGGACACCGTCCCGGTCGCCGATCCCAACGGCGCCCACGGCGAGGCTCCCGCGAGATCCTGCTGGCCGACCAGCTGGGTGGCCTGCTGGGCGAGCGTCCCGAGCTGCACGTCGGCCTGGCCGCCCCAGTAGATCTCGTAGGCCATCTGCTGCAACGCCGACCGAGCTACCTCGAGCGAGGAGACCGACGGCTGGATCCCCGGCACGGCCAGGAGGCGCTGGGCCTGGGCCGAAGTGCCTTCGCCGCCTCCCGCCAGGTCGAACAGGCGGGTCAGACGGAAGCTCGAGCTCTCCACGGCCACTCCTTCGGCGGGCGGAGGGCTCCCGGTCACTTCGGCCACGTACCGCTCCGCGACGCCCTCGGCGACCGCCAGGTACTGGTCCACCACGGGCTTCGGGGGATGCGGGATCCCGTTCGGCTGGAACTCCAGGTGCACGTGTGGCGGGGTGTAGATGGCGTTGCCGGTGTTCCCCACGTATCCGATGACCTGGCCCATCCGCACCTGGTCACCGACCTCGATCCCCGGGGCCCACGCCGAGAGGTGCGCGTAGAAGTACTGGATCCCCTGGGCGTCGGTGATCTCGATGGAGATGCCCGGAAGGTCGCCCACGTACTTCTGGGACACGAAGCCGTCGGCCATGGCCGCCAGCGGCGTCCCGGCGCGGGCGAACATGTCCAGGCCCTCGTGGTACCTGGTGCACCCGTCGCGACAGGCGTGCCAGTCGTCGGTCCAGTAGGACAGCCCCATCACCGGGAAGGGAGGGGCCACGTTGAGCAGTGCCTCGTTCAATGAGGTGCCGTACTCCTGGAGCGGGGAGAGCAGCTCGACCAAGCGGGAGGTGTTGTTCGGCGCGCTCACCACGAACGGACCGGTGGGCTTGGGGGGCTCCTTGGGGACGACGACCTCGCTGCCCTTGTCCTTGCCCTTGCCGCCCTCCTTGCCGACCCCGTCGCCCTTCTCCTGCCCGCCCTTCTGCCCGCCCTTGCTC
>DAITPV010000295.1:0-2908 GCA_036833435.1 Actinomycetota bacterium
GCCGCCGCCTCCAGCGCGGAGAACGACGAGACCCGCGGCCTGGCCAGCCGCCCTCGGGGGCTCACGTCCCGAACACCGGCTTCAGTGCGCCGTAGACATCTCGATACGTCCGGTAGGCCTGGTCGTAGGTGGCTCCGGCTTCGGGATCCGGTTGCACTTCATCGTCCTCGTAGGCCACGAACGCCGACGCACCCTTGCCCACGTCCGGGTACACGTCCGCCGCGACGGCCGCCAGGATGGCCGCACCGGTGGCGGTGGTCTCCACGCTGGTGGGGATTCGGATGGGAAGGTCGGTGACGTCGGCCTTGATCTGGCGCCACAGAGCCCCCTTCGCTCCACCGCCCACGATGGTCAGGCGGCGGACGTCCAGCCCGGCGGCCACCATGGCCTCCAGGATGTCTCGAAGCGCGAAGGCGCTGCCCTCCAGGACGGCCCGGGTCATGTGTGCCCGGGTGTGGGCCAGGGTCAGGCCGTAGAACACGCCTCTCGCTGCCCCGTTCCATTCGGGGGCCATCGCTCCCTGCATGCACGGGAGGAACACCAGGCCGTCCGAGCCCGCCGCCACCTCGGCCGCGTCCTTCGACAGGAGGTCGTACGCGTCCCCGCCACCGTCGGCCTCCGCCTGGCGTTCGAG
The DNA here is from genome assembly GCA_036833435.1 of Actinomycetota bacterium. Lineage (GTDB taxonomy): Bacteria > Actinomycetota > UBA4738 > UBA4738 > CALAEC01 > DAITPV01. The sequence goes on from DAITPV010000295.1 coordinate 635, forward strand.
CGGGGCGAACTGATCCCGCCACCACCGCAGGTTGCCGCCGGACACGAAGCCGGGGTTCTCCAGCAGCCAACCCTCCGGATCCGCATGGGGATGGCACTCCACCAGCATGGTGGGGTCCTCGCGGGGGGCGTCGCTGGCGGCACACACGGGCTCGGCGGTTCCCACCACGTCACACACCTCGCCGGGCTCGAAGACGCCGGCGCCCAGCGTGGCGGCCATCTCGTCTCCGCACCCGATGGCCACCGCGGTGCCCGGGTCCAGCCCGGTGGCCTCGGCGAACCGGGGGGAGATGGTCCCCACCGCCTGGGTGGCCGGCCCCAGATCGGGAAGCTGCGACGCTTCGATCCCCACCAGGTCGAGCAGCCGGTCCGACCAGGTCCTGGACCGGGGATCCAACAGCGCCAGTGAGGACGCATTCGAGTAGTCCACGGCCCACACGCCGGTGACCTCGTGGAGCACGAAGGAGCCGGGGGGCATGAACCAGGCGGCCTCCTTGAAGACCTCGGGCTCCTCGTCCCGGACCCACAACGCCTTGAACACCGCATGGGAGGAATCGAGGTTCGTTCCCGACAGGTGGTAGAAGTCCTGCGGCGAGATCCGCTCGGCCAGAGCGGCGGCCTGCGCCTCCGCCCGCCGGTCCATCCAGATCATCGCGGGCCGGAGGGGCTGACCCCGAGTGTCGCAGATCACCATCCCGTCCAGCTGACTGCCGAACGACAGGCCCACGATCGACGAGGGCTCGTCCACTTCCTGAACCAGGGCGCCCACCGCGGACGCCACGGCCACCGGCCACCGGTTGGGATCCTGTTCCGCCCACCCCGGGTGGGGGAACGACAGGTCGTGGTCCTCGTATCGGGAGGCCATCAGCGTCCCGTCCTCCCGGTACAGGGCGGCGTTCGTCCCCTGGCTCCCCACGTCGCACCCGATCACGTACCGGCTCACGATTCCGTCCTCCCCGGCTCGACCACCATCTTGAGACCGGCGCCCGACCGGATGGTGGCGAACGCCTCGCCGATGCGATCGAGGGGGAACCGATGGGTCACCACGGGAGCCAGCTCATCGCGCCGCCGAGCCAGATAGCCCATGGTGATCCGGTACTGGCGGTGGGTGGCTCCGTACGCTCCCAGGATCGACAGCTCCTTGTAATGGAGCTGGTTGATGTCCAGTGAGGCGATGGGGTCGTGCTTGGGAAGGCCCGCGAAGTACACGACCCTGGCGCGATTGGCCGCCATCAGCAGGGCCGCGTGCTGGGCTTCCTTCGAGGGAGCTGCCACGATCACCCGCTCGGCACCGACGCCGCCCGTTCGCGACATGACCTCCTCCACGCCGTTGTCCTCGCCGGCCACCCAGGCGTCGTCCACGAACGTCCCCACGACCTCGAGTGCTCGGTCCAGCCGCTCCTGGTTGATGTCCGAGAGGTACACCCGGCCGGCGCCGCGGTCGCGGGCCAGGATCGACTGCCAGCATCCGATGGGCCCCGACCCCAGGATCACCACGGTGTCGCCGATCGACACATCGAGCATCTCCACGCCGTTCAGCGCACAGGCGAACGGGTCCGCCACGGTGGCCAGGTCGGGCGGCAGGTCGGGATCGAGGGGGAGGAGGTTCACCATCCCGATCGGTGGCACGGCCGCGTACTCCGCGTAGGCGCCCGGATGCGGCTCGTACCCGTAGAGCTCGTGCCGTTCGCATAGGTTCTGGATGCCTTCGGTGCACCACCGGCACGCCCGGCACGTGAGGATGGAGCCCAGGAACACGCGGCTCCCCTTCTCGACCCCGGGGGGGAGGGCGGCCCGCGGCCCCACCTCCTCGAGGATCCCCACCGGCTCGTGGCCCAGGATCCAGGGCACGGGCGCTCGCGGGTCACCGTTGAAAAACGTTCTCGCATCGGTCCCGCAGATGCCGCACGCCTCCACCCGAAGGATGGCTCCCGCGGGATCCAGGTTGGGGGAGTCGACGTCCTCGACCTTGACGACCTCCACGTCGTGCATCAGCGCTGCTCTCATCGCGTTCTTCCCCCATCCGCGAGCACCGTTCTTCCCTCGGCCGGCTCCAGGGCGTACCGGGGTCGGTCGCCGTCGAGCAGGCGCCGGAGGTCCTCCGCCAGGATCCGCGGGCTCTTCTCGGTGCACTCTTTGGTGCTGCTGGCGAGGTGCGGCGTGAGCGTCACGTTGTCGAGTCGGAGCAGCGGGTGGTCCGGGGGCAGTGGCTCCTGGTCGTGAACGTCGAGGGCCGCGCCGGCGATGGCGCCTCCCTCGAGCGCGGCGATCAGCG
>DAITPV010000296.1:0-2905 GCA_036833435.1 Actinomycetota bacterium
GGTGTTCGTGGCCGGTGGTCTGGTGGTGCTGGGGCAGAGGGACCCGGACCAGGCCCGGACGACCGCTCCGGCGGAGAGCGAGGCAGCCGGAGAGGGCGCCGGCGGAGAGAGCGGTGGCGCGGCCCAGACCACGTCCGCGCCCAGCGTGCCCAAGGCGGCCGACGAGGCCGCCGCGGAGTCGGGGGCCGTGGCGCTGCAGGACATCCGGGTCCCCACCTATCAGGAGTCGGACCGGGACTATCAGCCGTCGGACCTCTCCGCCCTGGCCGGCGAGCTCGAGGTCACCGCCAGGACCGCCTTGCGCTCCGGTCTGGCGCCCAACGCGGAGTCCTTCTATCGAGACTTCGACCTGGACACGCTCGGCCCCGAGATCGAGGTCGCCATTCGGTGCGTGATCCAGGACGTGCCCCCAGAGCAGCTCGTGGTCCCCCTCACCGTGGAAGCGGCGTCGTTCGAGGGGAACCCCGCCTACATCGCCTCGTTCCTCCAGGGACCGGCCCCCGATCAGCCGTACGACCGCATCCTGATCCGGGCCGTCGATCGGGAAAGCTGCTCCCTGCGCTCGTTCGCCACCCAGCGCCTGTAGGGCGGAACAACGCCGGGGAGCACCGGGTTCAACCCTGAGTGGACCCCCGGCAACCGGCCGGGCACAATGGGAGGAACGTGGCCGACGAGCGAAACGTCATCGTCATCGGCTCCGGGCCCGCAGGCCACACGGCCGCTCTCTACGCGGGCAGAGCCAACCTCGCACCGCTGGTCCTGAAGGGCCTGGAGGCCGGCGGCCAGCTCATGCTGACCACCGAGGTGGAGAACTACCCGGGCTTCCCCGAGGGGGTCCTGGGCCCCGAACTCATGGACCTCATGGAGAAGCAGGCCGTCCGGTTCGGGGCCGAGATGCTCCATCAGTCCGCCACCCGGGTGGACTTCTCCTCCGCACCGTTCGGCGTGTGGTCGGGCGATGAGGAGTTCCGGGCCCGGACCGTGGTCGTGGCCGCGGGAGCCTCACCGAAGATGCTCGACGTCGAGGGTGAGCGCCGGTTGCTGGGACATGGGGTCTCCACCTGCGCCACCTGTGATGGATTCTTCTTCCGGAACCAGGAGCTCGTGGTGGTCGGCGGCGGGGACTCCGCCATGGAGGAGGCGCTGTTCCTGACCCGGTTCGCCAGCAAGGTGACCGTGGTCCACCGGCGGGACGAGCTCCGGGCCTCCAAGATCATGCAGCAGCGAGCATTCGGCCACGACAAGATCGACTTCGTTTGGGACAGCGAGGTCGACGAGGTCCTCGGCGACGGACAGGTCTCCGGGGTTCGACTTCGGAACGCCAAGACCGGCGAGACGTCGGATCTGTCGGTGGGGGGGATGTTCGTGGCCATCGGCCACACTCCCAACACGGCCGTCTTCGAGGGCCAGCTTGAGATGAACGACGACGGGTGGATCGTGGTGGACGAGCCCTCCACCCGAACCAACGTCGAGGGAGTGTTCGCCGCCGGCGACGCCGTGGACTTCACCTACCGGCAGGCCGTCACCGCGGCCGGGATGGGCTGCAAGGCGGCCATGGACGCCGAGCGGTACCTCGAAGCACAGGGCCACTAGAGGGCCGTTACCCTACCGGGGTGCTACGCGCCCGTCTCGCCGCGCTGGTTGCCGTGGTCCTCGCCTGGTGGCCGGCCATACCCGGGGTCGCGGGCCAGCCCCCCGCCGTTGCGCCACCGTCCTACTACCGTCCGGTGGTGGTCGACGGGTTCACGTTCCCGGTCGCCCGGGCGAGCTGGCTCTCGGTGATCGAGATCGCCAACGACTGGCACGACCCCCGGTTCCGATTGATCAACGGCGAGTGGCAGCTGGTCGGTGTGCACGAGGGGAACGACATCGTCGCCGAGGAGGGCACCCCGATCCTTTCGATGTCCACGGGCACCATCGAGGCCGTCGGTTGGACCTTCTACTCGGGGACCCGCGTCGGGGTTCGGGGGGCCGACGGCAAGTACTATTTCTACGCGCACATGTCCGAGGTGGCCCCCGATATCGGAGTTGGCGTCCCCGTCGAGCCCGGCGACGTCCTCGGCCGGGTGGGAAACACGGGATACGGGGACCCAGGCCACGAGGACGAGTTCCCACCCCATCTCCACGTGGGGATCGAGGGGCCGGCCGGCTGGGAGAACCCCTTCCCCATGGTGCGGGACCTGTACCGACGTTCGGTGGGGGCCACCACCCGGGGCGAGGCACGCCTGGCGTCCGCCGCGGCCGGCGGAGACCAGGCGGCATGGGACCGGGTGGCCGGGCGCCTGTATCTGGGGATGGAATAGCGTGAGCCAGACCACCGTTCACTTTCAGAGAAGGTCTGTCCTCAAGGAGGGACGATGAGCGACGTGCAGGAGACCACCGACCAGAAGTTCGAGCAGGAGATCCTCAAGTCGGACACGCCTGTTCTGGTCGACTTCTGGGCCGATTGGTGCGTCCCGTGCCACATGGTGTCGCCCGTCGTCGAGGAGATCGGCCGGGAGAAGGCCGGAGCGCTGAAGGTCGCCAAGCTCAACGTCGACGACAACCCGGAGACGTCCCAGCGGTACGGCGTCCTGGGGATCCCCACGTTGATCCTGTTCGTGGGCGGCGAGGAGAAGGCCCGGATCACCGGAGCCCGGCCCAAGGAATTCATCCTCGAGGCGATCACGCAGCACCTGGCGGCCTGACCGCCTCTCCATCCCAATCATCGGCACCTCGGGTGGGGTACATACTCGCGCGATGAAACCCATCTCTCTCGGCGATGCCGGCGAGCGGGTCCGTGACCTGACCCGGAGGCTCTCGGCCCTCGGTTTCCACATCGAGGCCGACGAGACCGAAGCGCATCGCTTCGGTCGCTCCATGGAAGCAGCGGTCCGAGCGTTCCAGCAGGAACGAGGGCTCCTGG
>DAITPV010000297.1:0-2904 GCA_036833435.1 Actinomycetota bacterium
TTCTTCTGCGCGAAGGTGTCGCCGTTGTTGTCGGTGCGCAGGACGGTGCCGTCGGGAACCCGCAGGACGAGATCGTCCCCGCGAGCCCCATGACGGTTGGAGCCCTCCCCTCTTCCCCCATCCTCGGCTCGCTGGTGAGGGTTCCGAGACAGCCATGACAGGTCGAACACGTCGGTGGAGACCTCCTGCACCACGTCACCACCGTCACCACCGTCACCCCCGTCGGGCCCGCCGCGCGGAGTGTGCGCCTCTCGGCGGAACGACGCCGAGCCGTCCCCGCCGCGCCCCCCGCGAACGAAGATCGTCGCTTCGTCAACGAAGCCTGTCATCGTGCGCGAGTATAGGTTCGGCCGTGGAGCCCAGACGCGTGTGGCTGGTGCGGCCCGGCGAACCGGATTCGGTCCCCGGGCTGCTGACCCTCGAGCGCGAGAGCCTCACGTTCGTCGCCGGGCCGGAGCCCGGGACGGTTTTCCCGATCCCCCTGAACCGGATCGCCAGGGCCCGGCGCCGCCGGCTGACTCCGATCCTGGATATCACCTACACCAGCGCGCGAGCCGAGCATGCCGTGGTGTTCTTCTACTTCGCCAGTCCTCCCCCGCTCCCGCGGAGCCGATCGGACGTGGGACGCCGCCCGGGGTTCGGGCTTCTTCCCACCAAGGGCCTCGAGCAGACCGCCTCGGCCATGTCCCTGCGAATGGCCAACAAGCGGCTCAAGGGAACGATCGACGAGTGGGTGGAGGCGATCCGGGGGACTCGGGGAGCCGGCTAGCGGCTCAGCCGCCGTCCACGGAAACCAGACGCCGCCCGCGCGAGGAGTGGAAGCGCACCACCCCGGGCGCCGTGGCGAACAGGGTGTCGTCCCCGCCCCGGCGAACGCCCGTGCCGGGATGGATCTTGGTCCCCCGCTGCCGGATGATGATCGCCCCGGCCTGCACGGTCTGACCGCCGAAGGCCTTCACGCCGAGACGCTTCGAATGACTGTCCCGTCCGTTGCGGGAGGCTGCGGCACCCTTCTTGTGAGCCATGGGTTCGTCAGGATATCAGGACCCGGTGGTCTTCTTCCGGGTCGTGGGCTTCTTTCGCGTGGTGGCCTTCTTGGCCGTGGTCTTCTTGGCCGCAGGCTTCCGAGCGGCGGGCTTCTTCGCCGCGGGCTTCCTGGCGGGAGCGGCCGTGCGCTCGGGCGCCTTCTCGGGCGCCTTCTCGGCGGCCTTCTCCGCAGTCTCCTTGGTGTCCCGCTTGGCGCCCAGGCCAACCTCCTGTACCTCCAGGAGGGTCAGACGCTGACGATGGCCCATGTTCCGCCGGTAGCCGGACTTCGACCGGTACGTGAACACCCGGAGCTTCTCGCCCTTCTTGTCTCCCAGGAGGGTGGCCACCACCTTGGCCTTCTCCAGCTCCTTGCCGTGATGGGCCTTGCCCTGGTCGTCGACCACCAGGATCGGCTGGAACTCCACGGCCGACCCCGGGTCGACGTGCATGAACTCGACCTCGATCACGTCGCCGGCCTTGACTCGCTCCTGCTTTCCTCCAACCTTGATCACCGCGTACACGAAGAGCCCTCCTGAGATCTAGAGATCGTGAGTCAGCAAGATACCCCGGCCCTCGCAGGTGGGGCACGGCTCGGAGAACGACTCCAGGAGCCCCGCCGACACCTTCTTGCGGGTCATCTCCAGGAGCCCCAGCGGGGTGATGTCGAACACCTGCGACCGGGTCTTGTCCTTGGCCAGGTTCTCCTGGAGTGTCCTGATCACGTGAGCCCGGTTCTGCTCGAACAACATGTCGATGAAGTCGATGACGATGATCCCGCCGATGTCCCTGAGCCGGAGCTGCCGGGCGATCTCCTCGGCGGCCTCGAGGTTCGTCCCCGTCACGGTCTCTTCGAGGTTCGTCTTGCCCACGTGCTTTCCCGTGTTCACGTCGATCACGGTCATGGCCTCGACCCGGTCGATGATCAGGTAGCCGCCCGAGGGGAGCCACACCTTTCGCTCCAGGGCCTTGTGGATCTGCTCGGCCACATGGAACTCCTCGAACAGCGCCAGGGAGCCCTGGTGCAGGGACACCCGGTCGACCAGGTCGGGTGCCACGTCTCTGAGGTACCCGGCCACTCGTTCGTAGACCTCCGGTGAGTCCGTGACGATCTGCTGGAACTCCGCGGGCGAGAACACGTCCCGAACCACTCGCTCGATGAGCTCGGGCTCCTCGTACAGGTCCTTGGGAGCACGGCTCCGCTTTGCCTTCCGCCGGATGGACTCCCAGGCCTTCTTGAGCCGGTCGAGGTCGGCGGCGAGGTCCTCTTCCGAAGCGGCCTCCGCAGCCGTCCGGATGATCACGCCGGCCTCCGAGGGCCGGATCTTCTTCATGATCTTGCGCAGCCGCTCCCGCTCTTCGTCCGGAAGCCGGCGGCTGATCCCGGAAGCTCCACCGTCGGGGACGTAGACCAGGTAGCGGCCGGGCAGGCTGATCTGCGCGGTCAGCCTGGCTCCCTTGCCCCGGAGGGGATCCTTGGTCACCTGGACCATGACCGACTGTCCGGCCTTCAGAACCGACTCGATCCGGCGCTGGCCGGCGTCAACGTCCTCGTCGTACGACACTTCCCCGGCGTACAGGACCGCGTTGCGCCCTCGTCCCACATCGACGAAGGCCGCCTCCATCCCCGGCAGCACGTTCTGCACACGCCCGAGGTAGATGTTGCCGACCATGGATTGAGCCCCGCTCTTGGTGACGTAGTGCTCGACCAGGTCACGCCCCTCGACCACCGCGATCTGCAGGCGATCCTCCCGCTCGGTCATCAGCATGGTCTTGTCCGTGCGGCGGGGGGCGTGGACGGGGGGACGACGCCGCCGGCGATCGGTGGACGGCCGGCGGGCGCGCCGTGAGGTCCGCGTCGGCGCCGACACCGGAGCG
>DAITPV010000298.1:0-2886 GCA_036833435.1 Actinomycetota bacterium
TGTTGACGATGATCACGTCCGCCATCCGCAGGTTGGCTTCCCCAGGATGGTAGGAAGTCTCGTGGCCCGGCCGGTGCGGGTCGGCCACGACGATGTGGACGTCAGGCTTGAAGAAGGGAAGGTCGTTGTTGCCGCCGTCCCATACCACCACGTCGGCCTCGGCCTGAGCGGCCTTCAGGATCTCCTCGTAGTCGACCCCCGCGTAGACCACGGTGCCGGCGGCCAGGTGGGCCTCGTACTCCTCCCGCTCCTCCACCGTGGCCCGGGCCTCGATGAGGTCCTCGTACGAGGCAAACCGCTGGACCCGCTGGGCGACGATGTCCCCGTACGGCATGGGGTGGCGCACGACCACCGGACTCCGTCCCTGGGCCTTGAGGGCCCGGATCACCGCCCGGGTGGTCTGGCTCTTCCCCGACCCCGTGCGAACCGCGCAGACCGCCACCACCGGTCTGGTGGACTCCAACATGGTGGCCTTGGGTCCCAGCAGCGCGAAGCTGGCGCCTGCGGCCAGCGCGCGGCTGGCTCGATGCATCACGTATTCGTGGGAGATGTCCGAATAGGCGAACACCACCTCGTCCACCTCGAGCTCGCCAACCAGGCGCTCGAGGTGGTCCTCAGGATGGATGGGGATCCCCTCCGGGTACCGGGAGCCGGCCAGCTCGGGGGGATACCGCCGTCCTTCGATACCGGGGATCTGGGTCGCGGTGAAGGCCACCACCTGGGTCTCGGGATCGTCGCGATACACCACGTTGAAGTTGTGGAAGTCCCGTCCGGCGGCGCCCATGACGAGCACCTTCTTCATGCGCTCCTCCTCATTGAGGGCCCTTGAGCGTACGGCAGGCGGGCGGGCCGGTACAAGGATATCTGGCGGACTGGCGGGTGGGCCGAATCCCCTCCGGCCGGGGGGTTCGGCCCCTCAGGCCAGGCCGGGCAGGACCTCGGCGGCCACCAGGGCTCGGCGGTCGGCGGGGCCGGCCAGGACCATGACCGCCCAGGTGGCCCCGGCGCGGCCGAGGGCCCCCAGATGGTCACGGAGCTGAGCGACGGTCCCGGTCCACGCCTCGTCGTCGAGCCCTCGGGCCCTCCGCTTCTCCACCAGCTCGTCGATCTCCGCCTCGTCCTTCCCGGCCAGGACGATCCCCGCCCAGGTCGGCTCGACCTCCCGGTCCCCCGCGGCTTCGCGCAGCACGGCCACCTTGCTGGCGTACGCGTCCGGGTCCAGGCCCCAGCCGTTCCAGCCGTCGGCGATCCGGCCGGCCATCCGAACGACGGGGTCCGCTTGGGCACCGATCCACACCGGCGGACCCCCGTCCTGAGCGGGGGGCGGAAGCAGCGGGCCCAGGAGCTCGGGGAGATGTCGTCCTCCCGGGAATCGCTCCCCGGCGAACAGGGCCTTCACTGCCGTGACCGTCTCCTCCAGGTGTTCGCGCCGCTCGGCCTTCCCCAGCATCGGGATCCCGTACGCAACGTGCTCCGGCTCGTCGATGGGATCACCGGTGCCGATCCCCAGCACGAACCGTCCTCCCGAGGCCGCGTCCAGCCAGGACACCTGCTTCGCCAGCATCCCGGCCGGACGGATCGAGGCCCGGGTCACCAGGGTCCCCAGCGTGACGCGCTCGGTCACCGCCGCCACCGCCGCCAGGATGCTGAACGCCTCAAGCGAGGGTCGGTCGGGCGGAGCCCCGGGTGGGAAGAAGTGATCGAAAGCGAACACACCGTCGTAGCCGAGCTCCTCGGCCTCCCGGGCGGCATCCACGACCTTGTGGGGGTCCCCGGAGAACAACGGGAGGATCACGCCGACCTTCATCGCATCACTTCGGCAGGTCGAACGCCAGGGCCGCCGCACCGATCGCTCCAGCGTCCTTCCCCAGCGCCGCGGGAACGATCTCCACGCCGGGCCGATGCGCGGGGGCCTCCACCGTTTCTCGGTACGCGGCTCTGGCCGGCTCCAGCAGCAGGTCTCCCTCCTCGGCCACGCCACCCCCCACCACGACAATCTCGGGGTCGAGGATGTTCACCAGGCCAGCGATACCCTCTCCCAGACGCCGTCCCACCTCAGTGAAGATGGCCACCGCAGCGGCGTCGCCCCGCCCGGCGGCCTCGGAGACGTGGCGCCCGGTGACGGGCTCCTTCCCGGCGAGCGTGGCGATCAAGGACGTCGGATCCTCCTGGGCCAGCTGCCGGCCAAGCCGGCCGATGGCATTCCCGCTGGCCATCTGCTCCCAGCAGCCACGGTTCCCGCATCCGCAGGGCGGCCCGCCGGGCTCCACGATGAAGTGGCCGATCTCCGCCGCGAACCCGTGCGCGCCTCGGAACAGTCGTCCGTCGTCGATGATCCCGCCTCCGATCCCCGTACCCACCGTCACCAACAGCGCGTGACGGGTCCCTCGGGCGGCACCGAACCGATACTCGCCCCACGCCGCGGCGTTGGCGTCGTTGTCCACCACGCACGGAAGCCCGACGCGTTCGGCCACCAGGTCACGGATGGGCACCTCTCGCAGTGGGAGGTTGGGGGAGAAGGCCACTGCTCCGGCTTCGAAGTCCACCATCCCCGCGGTCCCCACCCCCACGGCGCCAGCCGCTCCATCGGCCGCCAGGGTCTGGGCCACGTCCAGCACCACGTCCATGACTCCGTCGGCATCTTCCGGGAGGCTGTCGTGGTCCTCGCGAGCGAGGATCGCTCCGTCCCCGTCGACCCTCAGCCCGATGACCTTCGTCCCGCCGAGGTCGATGCCGACCGTCGCACCGCCCACGGGTCAGGGTCGCAAGAAGTTCTGATCGAGGAGAGGCACGCCCCTACTCGACCTCGATGTGCGTGATCTGTGAGTCCCGGCCCAGGTCGTCGGCCCGGGCATTCATCACCGCGGTGAGGGCCAGGATGAATTC
>DAITPV010000299.1:0-2880 GCA_036833435.1 Actinomycetota bacterium
GCGTACAGCTCGAGGACCGACTCCAGCGCGGCCACGGTCATCTTGTCCACCCGGAGGGCACGGGCAAGCGGGTTGCGCCGTAGCTTCTCCACCAGCTCGCCGCCTCCCAGGATGATCCCGGCCTGCGGGCCTCCCAGCAGCTTGTCTCCCGAGAAGCACACCAGGTCGGCGCCGCCGGAGAGGGCCTCCACCGCAGAAGGCTCCTCGTCCGGGACCCCACGGTACCGATCCAGCAATCCGCTGCCGATGTCGTAGAGGAGCGGCACCCGGGCACCGCGAGCCAGCCTCGCCAGATCGCCCAGGGCCGGCGTCTGGCTGAACCCAACGACCCGGTAGTTGCTCGGATGGACCTTGAGGATCAGCCGAGTCCGGTTGGAGAGCGCGCGCCGGTAGTCGGGAAGCCGGGTCCGGTTGGTCGTTCCCACCTCCACCAGACGGGCTCCGGAGGCGGCCATGATGTCGGGGAGGCGGAACTCGCCGCCGATCTCGATCAGCTCGCCCCTGGAGACCAGCACGTCCTTCCGTCGGGCGAGGCCGGACAGGGCCAGCAGGAGCGCCGCGGCGTTGTTGTTCACTACCAGGGCGTCCTCGGCCCCGGTGAGTGAGGTCAGCAGGAACTCGGCCCGAAAGGTCCTCCGCCCCCGCTTCCCCGTCTCCCGATCCACCTCGAGGTCCGAGTACCCGGCGGCCACCCGGGCCGCCTTGCGCGCGGCCGACCCGGGGAGCGGCGCCCGCCCCAGGTTCGTGTGGAGGATGACCCCGGTGGCGTTGATCACGTCCGAAAGCCCCAGGGCCACTCGGGCGGCGACATGCGCGGCCCGGGCCAGGAGAACCTCGTCCGTGGGGACGGTCCGGTCCCGAGCCATCCGGCTCCTGGCCTCGTCCAGCACGCCTCGCAGCGCCTGCCGGGCCACGGGTCGCCCGAATCGCTCTGCCACCCGGCGGCCAGGATCGGATCGGAGCAGTGCGTCCACCGACGGCAGCCGACGCCTGGCGTCGGGCATCGCTACAGGCCCAGGGTGCGGGCGATGACCAGCCGCTGGATCTCCGAGGTGCCCTCGACGATCCGGAGCATGCGAACGAACCGGTAGATACGCTCCACGGGGGCCTCGGTGAGCACGCCCATCCCGCCGAAGATCTGCACGGCGCGATCCGCCACCCGGCCCACCATCTCCGTGTTGTTCAGCTTGACCATGGACGACTCCTTGATGGGCTGCTCGCCCTGGTCCACCAGCCACGCCAGGTGGTAGGTCATCAGTCGCGACGCGTGGACCTCGACGCTGGAGTCGGCCAGCATCCACTGGATGGCTTGATTGCGTCCGATTGGCTTGCCGAACGTCTCCCGGGCTCCGGCCTGCTCGACGGAGATGGCGATCAGGTAGTCGGCCAGGCCCACGCACATGGCCCCGATGAACGCCCGTCCCGCGTTGAGGAACTTCATGGCGGTCTGGAACCCGAAGCCCACCTCTCCGATGACGCTCTCTCGTGGCACCCGGCAGTCCTCGAACACCAGCTCCGCCTGGTTGGTGTCGCCGGCCAGCGTCCGCTGGTGCTTGCCCACCACGAACCCGGGGGTGTCCCGCTCGACCAGCAGCGCGGTGATCCCTCCGGCGGCCCGCTTCTCCTTGTCGGTGACCGCGAACACCACGGCGTAGTCGGCGTGGGCCCCGTTGGTGATGTAGTGTTTCCTCCCGTTCACCACCCACGCGTCGCCATCGAGGACCGCTGAGGTCCCGATGGACTGGGCGTCGGACCCCGCTCCCGGCTCGGTGAGGGCGAAGCACATGGTCTTCTCGCCTCGAACCAGCGGGGGTAACACCTTGTCCCGGATGTGAGCTGGAAGCTCCATGAGGATGGGGGTGGGGGCATCCGGGTTCGGCGGGCCGAGGACGAAGGTGCCGAACCGAAGCCCGGTCTTGGCTCCCTCCTCCACCAGGAGCGTGTAGGCCAGGTTGGAGACCCCCCAGCCTCCGACCTCCTCGGGCATGTGGGCGGCGTAGAACCCAAGCTCGGCGGATCGACGGCGGAGGGCCATGCCGGCGTCCCGCATCTCCTCGTCGAACCGGTCCTCCTGGAACCGCGGGCGGAAGCGTTCCTCCACGGGCCGGACCTCCTTCTCCAGGAAGGCCCGAAAGGACGAGCGGAGCTCGTCCAGCTCCTTGGGAACCGCGAAGTCCACGGCTGGGATTCTAGGGCACCGACCTGGGACGATCGGTCCTCAAACGGCTCCCCCTATCGTCCGATAAGGAGCAGAGGGCCCAGCCGGCCAGCGACGCCGGCTGGGCGGCCGCGCGAACGAGCAGGTGGGAGGTGTTCAGGCCCTGGCAGTAGCACCGATCATGGTGGTGGAGGACGACACCGGCCATTCCCGCTTGATCGAGCGGGTGCTGGAGAAGGCCGGCCTGGCCAACCCCGTGGTGATGTTCCACGACGGTGAAGAGGCATTCGCCTATCTCGAGGGCCGGGACCGATTCGCCGATCGCGACCGATTCCCCATCCCCGCGCTCCTGCTGCTGGACGGCCACCTCCCCTCGCGAAGCGGTCTGGACATCCTGGCCTGGCTCCGCAAGGACGCCGAGCTCCAAGACCTCCCCGTGATCATGCTGTCGGGGTCCTCGGACTCCGACGACATCTACCGGGCGTTCGAGCTGGGGGTGGACACCTACCTGGTCAAGCCGGTGGCCTTCGACGCGCTCCTCGACGCGATCAACGGCCTCAACCTTCCCTGGGCCATCCTGTCTCGGACCGCGCGTGACTGAGCCCGGCTCCCTTCGCCAGTCGGCGTGGTCCTGGTACCTGGCGGGCGGACTTGCCGCCGTGGGGGCCTACCTGCTGATGCCTCCGGGTCTTCCCCGGGCCGTCACCTTCCTGGTCGTGGCC
>DAITPV010000300.1:0-2852 GCA_036833435.1 Actinomycetota bacterium
TGGGGAGTTGGCCAGGGTCAGTCCCTGACGGGACGCCAGCCCCGAGCGGGGAAGCACCAGGCCGGCGTGACCCGGGGGGATGGCCACCGCGAGACCGGTGGGAACCATGGCCCGGCCACCCGGCTCCACCGTGAGCTCGGCGTTGGCCGCCAGATCCATCCCCGCGTCGCCGTCGCGCGCTCGACGGGGAAGGGCGACGTGGGGATCGAGGCGTCGGAACTCGACCCGCACACCGCGCAGCGTAATCGAGTGCCATGAAGGGGGGCGAGACCGCCAATGTGCGGAGTGACTATGCTCCCCCGGTGTCCACGCGCCCATGCACGGTGTGCGGAGCAGTCCTCCGGGACGGCGTCTGCCCTAACGGGCACCCACAACGAGCGGCTTCCCGGGCACGCGAACAGCGGCGGGCCGGGCCCCTCCTGGTTCTCGTCACCGTCCTTGTCCTGCTGGTGGCCGGCGGCGCCTACACCGCACTGACCTGGTACCCACGGCGTGCGGCCACCGATCTCATGCAGCCCTCCTCCACGGAGTTCGCCGTGGCGGCGGGGGCGTACCGGGCGGCCATCGGAGCCCTCCCTCCGGCGGCCACCGATCCACAGGTCCTGGTGGATCAGTCGGCCACGATCCTCACCGCCGCCGGCGCCGCGCGGCAGCAGCTCACCGACGCCAGCTCGCTCCTCGAAGGCAGAGAGCCGACCGACCTCCCGGTGATCTCGGACCGGCCGCCGCTGAACACGGCCATCAGGCTGCGGGAGGAGATGTTGGCCTTCTACACCATGGCCCTGGAGACCGTCGCGGACGTGGAGAGCGCGGCCGGATACCTGTCGAGCCTGGCCCCGATCCTCCCCGAGCTCGACAACCTGGCCACGACCCTCACCGATCCCGATGACCTCGGCGCGGCGGTGGCCGCCGCCACGCCGGTTGCGGATCAGGTGATCGCCGACCTCCAGGCCCTGACTCCGCCCGACGAGCTCGGGGGCCTGCACTCGTCGCTGGCCGCCATCGCCCGGCGGATCCGCGCGGACCTCGATGAGCTGACCGAGACCGGCCAGACCGGCCAGACCCCGGTCACCCGTGCGCTGCTGGAGAACGTCCGCACCGACATCGGAACGCTGCGCGAGACCATGGGGACGGCACCGGATGCTGCGCGACAGGCGGGTCTGGGGGCTCAAATCGAGGAGATCGAGGTCCGGATCGTCGGCATCATCGAGGCGCTCACCACGCTCCGGGACCGCTACGACATCACCGGCCTCACGATCCCCTGACGGCGCGCTGGTGGGGCTCCAGCTTCGATCCAGTCGATTGTTATCGCCCAGCCAGGGGTCGTGGACCTTAGCTTCCTAAGCATGCCAGTGCGGCGGCGGTTATTCGTTGCTCGGCGCAAGGAGAGAATAAGCGCTCGCCGTTGGTGCGCATCTCCAACCTCAAGAGCCGCCTCCACAACATGAGACGGTTTCCAACGCTGGCACCGAGCCCAGGCCTCAGCGGCGGCACAACGAATCGGCACAGGCACTTGGTGAACTGCCGTTGCGAGCACCCCAAGCCGTTCACGTTCACCCTTCGGCAGAGCCTTGGCCGAGGCTGCACGAAGTAGGTGAACGGCGGCCACGGAGGACTCAGGTTGAGCGATGGAGAGCGCTTGGCTTACAAGCCATTCCCCATCGACCATCTTTCGGTCACGCAACACGCCGAAGTAGGTACCCCACTGTCGGGGGGCCAGATTGGCCAGCCCTGGCCGGGCCTCCAGAATGCTGATGCCTTCTGGTCGCCCGTTTCCCGCGAGCCTCCGAAGAACGTACTTCAACCGCTTACTTGATGGATTGGAAGACTCAGCCAGCTCCTCCAGAACCTCGACACATTGATCGACGGCGTCTGGGCGATGGTCGTGGAACAAAGCCTTGAGTCGCTTGATTACTGGGTCCTCAACCTCCCTTCTTACACGGGCGGGTGTCTCCATGAGTTTTGTCTTGTCGTCATTGAGGTTCAGAGCGAGGTCACGACAGTGCCTACGGATAGCGGCCCAAAGGCTCCACCAACGCTCGGGATCATCAAGGAGCACGGAAACATCGTCTGTGTACCGAAGAAACGGTACGCCTGCCGTTCTAATCATCGTGTCCAAGGACAGGAGTCCGACGTTACCAAGAAGCCCGGATCCCTCGGGACCTATCGGGATTCCGGGGACCCCCCAGACATCCTGCCACTCCCGAACCCAACTCAGAAGTTGCTCCACATCCGAGGCCGGGGCGCCAATCCGAGCCAGCTGTTTCTCAAGCAACTCGCACGTGACTGATGGATAGTACTGAGCAATATCAACCAACCCGACTGCTCCAAATTGAGGAGAGCGAGCAAAGGCCAAAATCTCGTTCCGCTTTGAGGCGGTGGCGTAGCGGTAGTCTTGTAGGCTCCAGCCGGGGCCACCTGTCAGCAGCCGGTAGGAACGGACCTCTTCTCCAAGAGCCAAATCGAGCCTAGTCGCGACCTTGCCGACGAGACCTCTGTACCAGAGTTCGTCCAGAGGGTGCGCGAGCAAGAGAGTTCGATAGTCACCAGAGCGCTCTTTCGCTAGAGGAACCAAATGACTATCCCTCGGAATGCCTGCTCCTTCCTGAACGTGAGACGTCACTGCCTTAGCTGTCTCTCCCGAGTCCAGAAGAAGGTCTGCCCAAGCGACCGCATCCGGAAGATCTCTGAAGTAGTCCCATCGTCCAGACTGGGAAATCGATGCCTCAAGCTCAGCAAGCGTCAATGTGGAGCGATTGGTTTCCACTCACCTCCATGGTGACCCACCATCTACCCGATCAAGTCTCACGATCCCCTGACGGCGGGGGGATCCCGCCAGGGGTCGCGAGCCC
>DAITPV010000301.1:0-2844 GCA_036833435.1 Actinomycetota bacterium
ATGCTCGGCGACGCCGGCTCGAACCCCCTGGGGCTGGTGGCGGGGACCGGGCTGGCGGTGGTCCTGCCTACCGGATGGGTGGTGGCGGCCGCCTCGGCGGTCGTGGCCCTCCAGATCGCCGCGGAGACCGTGACGATCTCCCGGCTGATCGGGGCGGTCCCGCCGCTGCGGTGGTTCGACGGCCTGGGCCGCCGGACGGCCTGAAGGACCATCCTCCCGATCGGCGTCCGGAGCCGGTCGCGTCTGCTACCATCAAGTCCCGAGGTGCAGAAAAGCCCGAAGTTCATCTTTGTGACCGGAGGCGTTGCCTCCAGCCTCGGGAAGGGCATCACCTCCGCCTCCCTCGGTCGACTCCTCAAGTCCCGCGGCCTCCGCATCACCATGCAGAAGCTGGATCCCTACATCAACGTGGATCCCGGGACCATGAACCCCTTCGAGCACGGCGAGGTGTTCGTGCTCGACGACGGCGCCGAGACCGACCTGGACCTGGGGCATTACGAGCGGTTCACCGACGAGAGCCTCCATCGGGGCTCCAACGTGACCGCCGGAGCGGTGTACCAGTCGGTGATCGCCAAGGAGCGCCGGGGAGAGTTCTTGGGCAAGACGGTCCAGGTCATCCCGCACATCACCGACGAGATCAAGGCCCGGATCCGGGGGATCGCCGCGGCCACGGATGCCGACCTGGTGGTCGTGGAGGTGGGCGGCACGGTGGGGGACATCGAGAGCCTCCCGTTCCTGGAAGCGATCCGGCAGCTCCGGAACGAGGTCGGCCGGGTCAACTGCGCATTCGTCCACGTGTCGCTCCTGCCGCACATCGGTCCCACCGGAGAGTTGAAGACCAAGCCCACCCAGCACTCGGTGAAGGAGCTCCGGTCGATCGGTCTCCAGCCCGACGCCATCGTGTGCCGCTCGGACCGCCCCCTGACCCGCGGGCTGAAGGAGAAAATCTCGCTGCTGTGCGACGTGGGGATCGAAGCCGTGGTCTCCGCGGTGGACGCCGACTCGATCTACGAGGTTCCACTGGTCCTACACGAGGAAGGACTGGACGGATACCTGGCCGATCATCTCCGGCTGGACGACGGTGAGCCGGACCTCACGGAGTGGCGAGGGCTGGTGAACCGGATCGACACCGGCACCGAGCCGGTGACTATCGCCGTGGTGGGGAAGTACGTGGACCTCCCGGATGCGTACCTCTCGGTGATCGAGTCCCTGAAGCACGGCGGCTTCCACCACGGCTCCCGAGTGAGCATCGAGTGGGTGGCTTCAGACGACCTGGCTACCGGACGGGTGGAGGACATCCTGGCCGGTGCCGACGGGGTCCTGGTTCCGGGAGGGTTCGGGGTCCGCGGCGTGGAAGGCAAGGTCGATGCGATCCGATACGCCCGGGAGCGCGGCGTGCCGTTCCTGGGGATCTGCCTCGGCCTTCAGTGCGCGGTGATCGAGTTCGCGCGCAACGTCTGCGACCTACCCGGAGCCAACTCCAGCGAGTTCGACCCCGCTTGCGAGCATCCGGTGATCGACCTCCTCCCCGAGCAGAAGGACGTCACCGACCTCGGCGGGACCATGCGGCTTGGGGCGCAGCCCTGCCACCTGGCCCCGGGCACCCTGGCGGCCAGGGCCTACGACAACGCGGAGGTGGTGTACGAGCGGCACCGCCACCGGTACGAGGTCAACCCGGCGTACCACGAGGTGCTCCGGAGCCACGGGTTGGTGTTCTCGGGCCTGTCTCCCGACGGGCGGCTGGTGGAGATCATCGAGCTTCCCGAGCATCCGTTCTTCGTCGCCGGGCAGTTCCACCCGGAGCTGAAGTCCAGGCCGACCCGCCCGCACCCGCTGTACCGCGACTTCGTCGGGGCGGCCCTCGCCCGCCGGCGATCGCTCCAGCGAGCCACCGCCGCTACGTAAGCCCGCCGGCTCTGCGGCCCTTCTTCCTGAACGTCGCCTGGAGGTCTGCCTCGGAGAACGCTCCGCCGGCCTCTCCGGCCGTGGCGTAGCGATACAGCGCCGCGTTGAACACCCCCGACAGCGCGGTCCCCAATGCCATCAGCGTTCCCAGGGCCACGACCCCCAGGACCACCGCGATGGGGATGGACACCGCGCCGATGAGGCCGACGACCAGGAGCACGGGGATGGAGATCAGGAACACCGCCAGCCCGATCGCCGCGGTGCCCACGAAGGTCTCGCCCCATCGCTGCTTGAAGATCGACGCGGACCGCTTGATCGACTGCCCCACCCCGATCGGCTCGTACAGGAGGACCGGGACCACGAAGAACGTGATGGCGCTCCAGGCAGCTCCGATGATGGTGATCACGATCCGGCCGACGAAACCGGCACGCTCCTCCAGCGCGTGGAGGATGAGGCCCACCGTGGCGGCCACCACGGCCCACCCCGCGATCTTGCCGACCTTGCTCCACGCCAGCCGAAGCCCGTCGGACACCGTCGGGTCGCCGCCCTGGAGGCGGATGGTGGCGGCGCCCACCACGGCGGCGTTGAAGAAGATCCCGATGAAGTAGGCCACGAAGTAGAACAGGCCCTGCCACACGTAGTCGATGGTCCGCAGGCCCTGGTCCTCGACGGCGCCCCCGCGCCAGATCGCCAGCCCGAAGGGGACCGCCACGGCCACGATGGCCATGAAGGAGACCAGCGGGAGGATCAGGAGCTCCCGGTCCGCCTTGAGGACCTGCCAACTCGCTCCCAGCAGGCGAAACGCTCTTCGGATCCGCTCCATCGGTCCTCCGCTCCTCCCTTGTTCATCCTGACCTTACGCCCACCGGGTGCGTCGGGGGCGGGCGGTATGCTCCGGCCGTGGGCCTGTCCGATCCGGTCGGCCGGTTCCTCGACTAC
>DAITPV010000302.1:0-2837 GCA_036833435.1 Actinomycetota bacterium
GAAGGGCGCGACCCCCCGGCGGATGACCGGGGGGTCCGCGGCTGTCTAGTACTCGAGCTCGTCCTGGCGACTGCGGACGTACAGCAACACCGCGATCACCAGGCCGATGACCCCGAGCAGCAGGAGGAACTTCTTCATCTGCAGGCCCCCTTCGGACGTCTCATCGGGAGGATAGCCCAATGATGCCCCCCCGGCCTCCGCCGCAAACCCCGCCTGTCCCACTGGCCGCCTAGGATGGGCTCATGAAGGGCGACCGGGTCGAGGTCACCGTGGACACCGGCGGGAGCGTCCAGAGGTACGAGATCGAGGCCACCCGCTCCGGCCGCCGACTGGAGGTCTCCACCGCACGGGGCGTGGTCGAGGTGGCCGAGGTGACCCGAACCGGACGGCCGGTGCGCACTGGACGGTTCATGGCCTCACGGGTCATCGCCATCGTCGAGTACCCGGCGCCCCTTCGATAGGCCTCACTTCGTTTCGAGCCTGCCTTGCCCGGGTAAGTCACGCCCGGGAGGTGAGCCATATATGAAGGTTCAGGACATCCAACGGAAAGCCACCACAGTGGGTTCGACGGTGGGTCATCGTGCGGTGGAGATCGGCTCGACGGTCGGTGATCGCGCCAAGGAGACCGGCAGGGTCGTGATCGTGAAGACCGAAGGCCCCCGCAAGGCCATGCTCGAGCGGACAGAGGGTCCTCGGAGAGCACTGGCGGAGAAGACCGAGGGCTCCCGAAAGGAGCTCGCCAAGCGCACCAAGCGTGCCCGGCGGAAGGTCGGGTACTTCATCGCCGGTGAAGAGCCGAAGGGCCGGACGATCCCGGTGCTGGCCGCCACTGCCGCGGGAGCCGCGGCCGCGTTCTTCCTCGATCCGGTCAGCGGGAAGCGGCGTCGCCAGATCGCCAAGGACAGGGCGGCGTCGACCGTCCGGCGGATCCGCGAGCGGGCGGCCAGGAAAGGCCAGGACCTCCAGGGAAAGGCCGAGGGGCTCAACCAAGAGCTGGCGGACCTTGACGGCGACCGCTGGCCGGAGGACGACGCCACCCTGGCCCACAAGGTCGAGAGCGAGTGACGTCGCCGGGCCGATAGCCCGGCGTCTCAGCTCTCCGTCGCGACCTCCATGAGGGTGATCTGCGGCGGCTCCGCGACGAACGGGGCGATCTTGTCCGTCTGTTCCTTGACGAAGCCGTCCTTGTCCGCGGCGAGGAGATCGTCCTCGGTTCCCCAGAAGCTCATGGATACGAGGGTCTCGCCCGGACGGTCGACCAGGACCGTGAACCGCTGAAATCCGGGCCGTTCGCGGACCACCGGAAGGATGTCCTCGCGAACGGTCCGAATGAGCTCGTCCAGCTGGCCCGGCTTGGCCTGAACCCGGATGTGTCGTGCGTGCATGTCTTCCACCTCCCTCCGCCGAGGCTACGGCTTGTCCCGGGAGGCCCGCAAGCTCACAACTTCGCCGGGATGGCGGCCACGACCTCAACCTCGATCAAGGCTTCTGGACGGAACAGCCCGGAGACCTCGACGGTGGTGCTGGTCGGCGGAGGATCGGGGATGTACCGAGCCCGGACCTCCCGAACTCCGGCCAGCTGGCCGATGTCCGTCATGAACGTGGAGATCTTCACCACATGGGCGAACGATGCGCCGTTGGCCTCCAGGATCGCCTTGAGGTTCTCGAACACCTGCTCCGTCTGACGGGCCATGTCACCCTCGCCGACCAGGTTCCCGGCGGGGTCGTAGGCGACCTGTCCGGACACGAACAGGAGGACACCGTCTCCGGTTTCGATCCGCATGGCGTGGGAGTAGGCCCCCACCGGCGGGGCGATGGTCTCGGGATTCATCGCGGTGGTGCGCATCAGGGCTCCTTTCGATCTCAGCCGCGGCCGGGCAGGGCCTGTTCCAACGTGCAGTCGCGGGGGTCACGGTCGGGCCGCCACCGAAGGAACTGGCCCAGATGGCGAAGGCGTTCGCCCTGGAAGTGGTCGTACGCCACCTCCACCACCAGCTCGGGTTTCAGGGGGATCCACTCCTTCTCTTGAGCCCGCCATCGCGACGGCCCGCCGAGCATCGACTCCACGGCGAAGCTCGGGCCACCCTCCAGGGGCTTGAGCTTCTCCAGGATGGTCAGGCGGTCGGCGGCCGAGAACGCTCCGCTGGCGCCGATGTGCCGCAGGTTCCCCTGGGAGTCGTACAGCCCCAGTAACAGCGACCCGACCCCCTTCCCCGACTTGTGCACGCGGTAGCCGCCCACAACGGCCTCCAGGGTTCGCTGGTGCTTGATCTTCACCATGGCCCGCTTCCCGGGCTGGTACGTGAGGTCGTCTCGCTTGGCGATCACGCCATCGAGGCCGGAGGATTCCAGCTCTTCGAACCACTTTTCCGCCTCGGTTGCCTTGGTGGTCTGCGGCGTGAGCACCAGCTTGGTGCGGGGGGTGAGGATCGCCTTCATGGTTGCGGACGTGGTCTTCCTGGGGATCAGAGCGGACAGCCGGTCCCATCGTTCCGACAGCGGCCGCTTCCGTAGATCCTTGCCGCCCTCCGCCAGGAGGTCGAATGCCACGAACGAGGATGGGGTCTCCTTGGCCAGGCGCCGGACCCGGGACTCGGCGGGGTGGATCCGCTGCTGGAGCACCTCGAAGTCCAGGACCCCGTCCCACGCCATCACGATCTCGCCGTCCATCACGTACCGAGCGGGCAGCTCCTTCTTCTTGAAGGCCTCCACCAGCTCGGGGAAGTAGCGCTGGAGCTCCTTGCCGCCCCGGCTTCCCAGCCGGACGGTGGCGCCGTCCCGGAACACGATGGCTCGGAACCCGTCCCACTTGGGCTCGTACCGCCACCCCTCGCCGC
>DAITPV010000303.1:0-2826 GCA_036833435.1 Actinomycetota bacterium
GATGACGGTTCCGGTCTGCATCACATGGTCTACGAGGTCGTCGACAACGCCATCGACGAGGCCCTCGCCGGAGCCTGCTCGAGGATCGTGGTCCGGCTTCGGGCCGATGGTGGCGTCACGGTGGCCGACGACGGCCGGGGGATCCCGGTGAAGCCCATCCCTCGGGCCAAGGACCGTCGTCCGGCCGTCGAGGTAGTCCTCACCACGCTCCACGCCGGTGGGAAGTTCGACGGGAAGTCCTACGCGGTCTCGGGTGGGCTCCACGGCGTGGGCGTCTCCGTGGTCAACGCCCTGTCCGAGCGACTGGAGGTCCAGGTGGGCCGGGACGGCTTCACCTGGAGCCAGTCGTACTCCCGCGGACAGCGCAAGGACAAGCTGAAGAAGGGCAACGCTTCCAAGAAGACCGGCACGATCATCTCGTTCTGGCCCGACCGGGAGGTCTTCGAGGAGATGGAGTTCAAGCGAGACATCCTCGCCGAGCGTCTCCGGGAGCTGGCGTACCTGACCCGCGGGGTGGAGATCGCGTTCGTCGATGAGCGCGACGGCCAGGAGTGGCGGGACGTGTACAAGGCCAAGGGCGGGCTGTCCGACTTCGTGGCCCTGCTCAACCAGGGGAAGGACGCCCTGCACAACCGGATCATCCACTTCGAAGGGAAGCGGGACGACGGCGAGGTCGAGGTGGCCCTCCAGTGGAACACGGGGTTCACGGAGTCCCTGTACTCCTTCGCCAACACCATCAACACCCACGAGGGCGGGACGCACGAGGAAGGCCTGAAGAAGTCCCTGACCAACGTGCTCAACCGGTACGCCAGGCAGAAGAACCTCCTCAAGGAGAAGGAAGCCAATCTCGAGGGGGACGACGTTCGCGAGGGCCTCACCGGCATGGTCTCGGTGAAGCTGCAGGAGCCACAGTTCGAGGGGCAGACCAAGACCAAGCTGGGGAACACCGACGTCCGGTCGTTCGTGGAGACCACCGTGAACAACCACCTGATGACCTGGCTGCAGGAGCACCCCGGCGACGGCAAGCGCATCGTCCAGAAGGGCTCCGAGGCGGCCAAGGCCCGGATGGCCGCCCGCCAGGCCCGCGACCTGGCTCGACGCAAGGGACTCCTGGACACATCGCTTCCCGGCAAGCTGGCCGACTGTCAGCTCCAGGAGCCGGAGAAGACCGAGCTGTTCATCGTTGAGGGTGACTCGGCCGCCGGGCCCGCGATCCAGGCTCGGGACCCTTCTTATCAGGCCATCCTGCCGATCCGCGGCAAGATCCTGAACGTGGAGAAGGCCCGCCTCCACAAGACCCTCGAGAACAAGGAGATCCAGGCCCTGATCACCGCCATCGGCACCGGGATCGGCGAGGAGTTCAACGTCACCAAGGCCCGCTACGGCAAGATCGTGGCGCTCACCGACGCCGACGTGGACGGCGCGCATATCAGGACCCTGCTGCTGACGTTCTTCTTCCGCCACATGAAGGAACTGATCGACGAGGGGCTGATGTACATCGCCCAACCGCCGCTGTACCGGGTCAACGTGGACGGCAAGGCCCAGTACCTGTTCTCCGACAAGGAGCTCGACGGGCTGCGGAAGTCCAACGGGAAGAAGAACCTCAACGTGCTGCGGTTCAAGGGCCTCGGGGAGATGAACTCGGACCAGCTGTGGGAGACGGCCATGGATCCCGAGCAGCGGACCCTGCTGCAGGTGACCATGGACGACGCCGCGGCCGCCGACCGGATCTTCACCGTCCTGATGGGTGAGGACGTCGAAGGACGCAGGGAGTTCATCCAGCAGAACGCCAAGGATGTCCGGCTGATCGACGCTTAACCGATGGCCCAGGCACTTCGCATCGAACCGATCGACATCGAGGAAGAGGTTCGCACCTCATTCCTCGACTACGCGATGTCGGTCATTGTGTCCCGGGCCCTGCCCGACGTCCGCGATGGACTCAAGCCGGTTCACCGCCGGATCCTGTGGGGGATGCTGGAGCTTGGGCTCCGGCCGGACCGCCCCACCACCAAGTCCTCCCGGATCGTGGGAGCGGTCATGGGGAAGTACCACCCCCACGGCGACCAGGCCATCTACGACTCCCTGGTCCGCATGGCCCAGGACTTCTCCCTGCGCTACCCGTTGATCCACGGGCAGGGGAACTTCGGGTCCATCGACGGCCACCCCGCGGCGGCCATGCGCTACTCGGAGGCCCGGCTCAGCGCGCTGGCCATGGAGCTCCTCCGGGACATCGGCGCCGAGACCGTTGACTTCATCCCCAACTACGACGGAGAGGACCAGGAACCGGTGGTTCTCCCGGCCAGGTTCCCGAATCTTCTGGTCAACGGGTCGTCGGGCATCGCGGTGGGCATGGCCACCAACATCCCGCCGCACAATCTCGGCGAGGTGATCGACGGGGTCGTCGCGGCCATCGATAACCGCGACATCACCGTGCAGCAGCTCATGCGCCACATCAAGGGGCCGGACTTCCCCACCGGCGGCGTCATCATGGGGAAGGACGGGATCAAGGATGCCTACCGCACCGGGCGAGGGTCCATCCGGATGCGGGCTCGGGTGGTGGTGGAGGAGGACTCGCGGGGCCGGCAGAAGCTGGTCGTCACCGAGGTTCCCTTCCAGGTCAACCCGTCGCGGGTGGCGGAGAAGCTCGAGGAGCTCCGTCTCTCCAGGCGGATCCCGGAGATCGCTCGGGTCCGCAACGAGTCCAGCGGCCGCACCGGAATGCGTCTGGTCGTCGAGCTGGGCCGGAACGCGAATGCTCAGATCGTTCTCAACAAGCTGTACAAGACCACGCAGCTCCAGGAGTCGTTCGGGGTCATCAACCTGTCG
>DAITPV010000304.1:0-2824 GCA_036833435.1 Actinomycetota bacterium
ACCAGGGGACGACGGGCCATGGTGTCGATGCCGGACGCACCGCCGTCCCCGCGCATGACAAGGATCGGGACCCCGGGAGCGGTGCGAGCGGCGGCCAGCCGGACCATCTCCGCGGTCCGCAGGGCGGTGGGCAGGATGCCGGCGTTCAGCGCGGCGGTGACGGTCCGGACCTCGAGCCCGTACAGGCCCGAGAGCTCGTGTCCGGCACAGGCGGGCACCCCCAGGTCCTCGGCCACCCGGAGGGCCATCCGCTCGATGGCCGGATCATCCACACCGAACGCCTCCGACACACACAGGGACGTGGCCCCTTCCCCGACCAGCCCCTTGATGGCGGCCCGCACCGCGGCCGGGTCCACCGTGTCGCCGGCCTCGAGGAATCCGCTCACCGTGCGAAGGCTGCGACCCGGCGCCAGTCGCACGTCTCCGAGCCTCGTTCGGCGCCGGGCCCGCCGGGCGTCCGCCCCACGGCCGATGCCCAGCACCCCGACCACTGCGGTGTCTCCTTCCAGGAGGGCGTTGACCGCCTGGGTGGTGGAGTGGCCGACCATGGCGATCGGACCGGCCCCGGACTCCGTCACGTCGGCGGCGATGCGGTCCAGGGCCTGAACCACGCCGTGGGCCACGCCGTCGGGGTGATCGTGGGTGCTCATCACCACGGCGCGATGCACGACCGCGCCGGTTTCACTGTCGCAGGCAACCGCCTTGGTGAACGTCCCCCCGACGTCGACACCCACCCGGACCGGCACGGTCAGATCATCTCAGGCAGGTGCTTCGCTCAGGGCCGGGCGGCCGGCTCGCGTTCCTGCGCGGCCGGGGCGGCTTCGGGCGGCTGACCGTCTGTCCTTCGGCGTTCTCGCCGGGGTCGGATCACGAACATCCACACCGCTCCGGCGACGTACACGGCGGCCAGGGCAGCTTGAGCCGTGATCGTCTGCACGGTTGGATGCCATCCGGTCAGGTCGGCCAGGAAGATCGGCAAGCGCGGCGCGCTCTCGATGAAGGTCACCGAGACGATGGCCGCCTCCTGCAGCGCGCGGACCGCGTTGCCCACGAAGGCCACCGACAACACCATGACGATCACCACGGCGGTCCCCAGGAAGGCCTTGACGGGGAGGCGCCGGCCGGCCTTGAAGATCAGGAAGCCGATCCCCACCAGAGCGATCGTTGCCAGGGCCACGCCCAGCCACACCCAGCCCTCCAGCCCGCGGGCGAACGACATCAACGCCTGGTAGAAGAGAACGATCTCGAAGCCCTCGCGGTACACCGCGGTGAACCCCACCGCGGCCAGCGCCAGGGTGGACCCGGTCGACGCCGCCGACCACACCTTGGCCTTGACGAACTCCATCCACCGTCGCTGGTCGAGCCGGGCCACCAGCCAGAAGGACACGTAGAACAGCACCGCGACGGCAAGGATCGCGGTCCCGGCCTCGAGGAGCTCCCGCTGCACGGGGGCCAGGGTCACCAGGAGCGAGAACAGGACGAACGTGATCGCCGTGGCCACCACGGCCAGCCCCACGCCTCGGAGGATCGCTCCCCGGTACTGGGTGTTCCGGCTGGCCTCCAGGAACCCCAGGATGGCCGCCACCACCAGCACCGCCTCGAGCCCTTCTCGGAACAGGATGGTGAACGACGCCCCGACCGCCAGGAGCGGCGCGCCGATGCCAGGTTCGGACAGGGTCCGCTCTACGTCGTCCAGCCCCCGCCGAACCTCGGCGGCAGAGGCCTCGACCTCCTCCAGTGGAGCTTCCGCTTCGATGAGGGTGCGCAGCTCGGCGTAGTCCTCCTCCAGCGCCAGGGTCAGGGCCTCGTCGCGGACCCGGAGCGGGATCTCCGCCAGC
Source organism: Actinomycetota bacterium (assembly GCA_036833435.1). Taxonomy (GTDB): domain Bacteria; phylum Actinomycetota; class UBA4738; order UBA4738; family CALAEC01; genus DAITPV01. The sequence continues at coordinate 1,839 of DAITPV010000304.1, forward strand.
TCGAAGTGGTCCAGGTAGGCGTTCCGCGCCGCGGTGTACGCCTCGTCGGTCTGTCCTCGCTCGTACAGCACCAGGCTCTCGGCGACCAGGACCCGGGAGCGGTCCAGCTCGGTGATGGCCTCCTGGGGGCTCACCTGGGCGTGGGCCGGCGCCGCGCCGATCAGCAGCGCGCCGAGGACCAGGGGAGCGAGGAACAGCCGGCGCATCTTCATCCGGCGACCACGGCCTGCTCGGCCTCGTCCAGGAGCGTCCGGGCCCGATCGACGAGCTCCTGCACCTCGGTCTGGGACACCCCATCCTGGATGGCCGCCCGGATCTGCGCTCCGAGCAGGGGCTCGAGCTCATCGTTCACGTCGGGAACAAGCTGGATGACCTCGGCCTCCACGATCTCGTAGTTCTCCAGGTACGCCTCGGCGGCGAGCTCCGCTGCCTCGTCGCCCTGTCCCTGCTCGTACGTCGCCAGGATCTCCTCGAGCAGCTCGTCGATGCGAGCGAACACTTCTTCCGGCTCACGATCCTCCGCCACCACCGCACCGATGGTCTCCTCGAGCTCGTGGGCAATCAGCGAGATATCGGCCTCGACGTCCTCGATCGTGGCCGGCGCCTCGGGGGCCGTGGCGGTGGGGAAGGCTTCCTGCAGCCTTCCCTGGGCCTCCGCGATCTCGGCGGCGTCTTCCTCGGACGCCGAGGACACCTCGCCCTCCACCTGGTCGTACAGTGTTCCGCCCACCGTCAGGAACGCGTACGCGTCCTGGTACTCGACGAGCTCGGTCACCGCACCGTCGACAAGCGCTTCCCCGTACTCGGCGGCCGCGGTCTGCGCCAGCCCGGCGATCACCGAGCCGACGTACGCGGGGTCCTCTCGGGTCGCTCCGACGACGGCCTGCTCCGCATCTTCGAGAGCCACGAGCGCCTGATCGTATGCCGCCTCCAGCTCCTCAGCCGAGCCGTCGGCCACGGTGCTCGACCCGTTGTCCAGCGCTTCA
>DAITPV010000305.1:0-2817 GCA_036833435.1 Actinomycetota bacterium
AGCGAGGCGGTGCCCCTGCACCTCCGGGACACCCACTATTCGGGGGCCGGGAAGCTGGGCCACGGCAAGGGGTACAAGTACCCGCACGACTACCCGGGCCACCGGGTCGACCAGGAGCACCGGCCCGCTCCGTTCGAGGGGCGGCGGTACTACGAGCCGTCGGGCCAGGGCGAGGAAGGGATCCCCGACGAGGGAGCGGACCCCGCCCGAGATGCTTCCGCCGAGGACCCGCCGGTATGATGGGCCCTCATGCGAGGGGAGGACCGTGTCCGGGGGTGACATCGCCCTGCTCATTGCGGCGATCGCCTGGGCCCTGCTGGTCGTCGGCCTCCTGTTCGTGTCCCTGAAGACGTTCCAGGTGCTGGACAGCACCAGGTCCACGATCGACAGCCTGCGCGTCGAGACCGTCCCGCTCCTGGTCGAGGTTCGGGGCACCGTGACCGGGGTCAACAAGGAGCTGGACCGAGCCGACGTGGTCATGGTCTCCGCGGGCCAGATCGCCCAGTCGGTCGAGCGGATCACCAAGCTGGTGGACATGGCCACCACCACGCCGCTCATCAAGGTGGTGTCCTTCTCCTACGGGCTGCAGAAGGGGATGCGGCGGTTCCGGGGAGAGCCATGAAGCGGGTGTTCTGGATCGGCGTGGGCGTGGCCCTCACGGTCATGGCCGCCCGATGGATGCGCAAGCAGCGGGAGCGGTTCTCCCCCGAGAGCATGGCCGCCAAGGTCGCCGACGGGATGGAGGACCTCCGGGCCCTGCTTCGAGTCTCCGTGGAGGAAGGCCGGAAAGCCATGGAGCAGCGGGAGGCGGAGCTCCGAGCCGAGCTGGGCGTCGGGCGCTCGAGTCCGTGAGCGCCATCCTCGTCGAGGACCTCCGGAAGCGCTACGGCGACACGGACGCGGTCCGGGGGATCAGCTTCACCGTGGAGCCGGGGCAGGTGTTCGCGCTCCTGGGACCGAACGGCGCCGGCAAGACCACCACCGTGGAGATCTGCGAGGGATTCCGGGAGCGATCCTCGGGTCGCGTCGAGGTGCTCGGCCACGACCCCGCCCGCGGCGAGCGGGCCATGAAGGGCAGGATCGGGATCGTCCTGCAGTCCACCGGCGTGGACATCTACCTCACGGTGGCCGAGACCGTCGAGTTCTACCGGCGGCTGTATCCGAACCCCAGGCCGGTGGACGAGATCGTTGAGCTCGTGGGACTGAAGGAGAAGCGAGACGCAAGGGTGGGCAAGCTGTCCGGCGGCCAGCAGCGTCGCCTGGACGTGGCCATCGCCCTGGCCGGAGATCCGGAGCTCCTGTTCCTGGACGAGCCGACCACCGGATTCGACCCCGCAGCCCGGCGGGGAGCGTGGCACATCGTCCGGGACCTCAAGGCCCTGGGCAAGACCGTCCTGCTGACCACGCATTACATGGACGAGGCCCAGACCCTGGCCGACGAGGTGGCCATCATGTCCAAGGGGGAGATCGTGGCCCAGGGTCCTCCGGCCACGCTCGGCGGCCGGGACACCGCCGCCACCCGGCTGCGGTTCCGGTTGGAAGGGGGAGCGAGCCGGCTCCCCGACGGTCTCCGCGAGCGGGCCACCGACAGGGACGGCGCGGTGGAGGTCACCACCGACGATCCCACCCGCGCGCTGCACGACCTGACCGGGTGGGCCATCGAGCAGGGGGTTCGGCTCGACGCCCTGGAGGTCAGCCGCCCGTCGCTGGAGGACGTGTACCTGGAGATCACCGGGGGAGAGGCGGGAGCGGAATGAGCGACCTCACTCAGTCGTTCCGGGTCGTCCGGTACACGAACAAGGCGTTCTGGCGGAACCCCGCCAACGCGTTCTTCACGTTCGCCTTCCCCCTCATGTTCCTGGTCATCTTCACTGCGTTGTTCGGGAACGACACCACCACGGTGGCCGGCCAGGAGATCAGCGTGTCGACGTTCTACGTTTCGTCGATCGCCACGTTCGCCATCATCACCGCGACGTACACGAACCTGGCCATCAACATCTCGTTCACCAGGGACCTGGGCGTCCTGAAGCGGATCCGGGGGACTCCCATCGCATCGTGGTCCTACATGGTGGGAAGGATCCTCCACGCGGTCGTGGTCACGATCCTCCTGGTGATCATCGTGGTTGCCTTCGGCGCCCTGTTCTACGACGCCGAGGTCCCCACCGACACCCTGCCGGCGTTCCTGGTCACGATCGCGGTCGGGGCGGCCTCGTTCTCGGCCCTGGGCCTGGCCATCACGTCGGTGATCCCCAATGCCGACGCCTCGCCGGCCATCGTGAACGCCTCGATCCTTCCTCTTCTGTTCCTGTCGGGGATCTTCTTCCCGCTCGAGGACCCCAACGCCTGGTACGTGACGGTGGCCAAGATCTTCCCCATCTATCACTTCGCCCAGGCCATGAACTCGGCCTACTTCAGCGTGTCGGGGAGCGGGTTCGAGTGGTACAACCTGATGATCCTGGCAGCGTGGGGCCTGGCCGGCGCCATCCTGGCGGCGCTGTTCTTCTCCTGGGAGCCGCGCCGGTAGGCGCGATCCCGAAGACCCCACCGCTACACTGGCTCACGTGGACGGCTCCGAGATCCGCCGGCGATTCCTCTCGTTCTTCGAGGAGCGAGGGCACGTGGTGGTGCCCTCCTCGTCGCTGATCCCCAACGATCCCAGCCTCCTGTTGACCACCGCCGGCATGGTCCAGTTCAAGCCGTACTTCCTGGGCCAGCAGGAGCCGCCCTATCCCCGGGCCGCCAGCGTCCAGAAGGTGTTCCGGACCACGGACATCGAGAACGTGGGACGGACCATCCGCCACCTGACGTTCTTCGAGA
>DAITPV010000306.1:0-2788 GCA_036833435.1 Actinomycetota bacterium
CCGACCTCTTGACCCCCAGTCAAGCGCGCTAACCAAGCTGCGCCACGGCCCGAGCCTTCTTAACCAGCATGGTACTGGATGCCTAGCGACGGCGGCGGAACGTGAACCGGATGGGGACGCCGTCGAAGTCGAACTGGGATCGGATCCGGTTCTCCAGGAACCTGGAATAGGGAGTGGGGATCCGGCCTCCGCTGAACAGGACGAAGCGCGGAGGGGCCGAGCCCACCTGGGAGGCGTACAGGAGCCGGCCGGTTTCTCGGGGTGGCGGGTGCTCCCCCTGGGCCCGCTGGATTAGCCGGTTCACCTCGGATGTCCCGACCCGTCTGAGCCAGTTCTCGTGCACGGACAGCAGGGCCGCCGGGACCTTCCCCACCCCGGCTCCCGTCTTGGCCGAGGTGCGGAGCACCGGCACTCCAGGGAACACCGACACCCGCTCCTTGATCTCCACGAACCGCTCGGCCCGCTCCTCCGACTCCACCAGGTCCCACTTGTTCGCCACCACCACCAGCCCCCGGCCGGCCTCCGCCACCCGAGCGGCGATCTTCCGGTCCTCAGAGGTGACCCCGTCATCCGCCGCCACTACCAGTGTGGCTACATGGGAACGCTCGATGGCCCGGACCGCCCTGAGGTACCCGTAGTAGTCGACCCCTTCCGCCCGGGAGGGCTTCCGAAATCCGGCGGTATCGACGAACCGGACGGGCCGCCCGTCCCACTGGACCACCGAGTCCACCGCGTCCCGGGTGGTCCCGGCCTCTTCGAACACCACCGAGCGGTCCGTGCCCAGCAGCTTGTTGAACAAGGACGACTTCCCAACGTTCGGCCGTCCCACGATCGAGAAGACCTCGCCCTCAACCTCTACCTCACCCTCAGCCTCGACCTCAGGTAAGAGCGCCACGATCCTGTCCAGGAGCTCCCCCGATCCACGTCCGTGAAGGGCGGAGACCGAGACGGGTTCCCCCAGCCCGAGCCGATTGAGCTCGGACGCGTCCGGCTCCCGAGCATCCGAGTCCACCTTGTTGGCCACCAGGACGACCGGCACCTGGGCACCCCGGAGGCGGGCGGCCAGCCGGGCATCTTCCTCCTGGATCCCTACGGAGACGTCGACCACCAGGAGGATCACGTCCGCCCCCCCGAGCGCCTGTTCGGCCTGCTCGGTCACCAGGGCTTCGACCCCTTTGGGCCGGGAGGTGTAGCCGCCCGTGTCGATGGCCACGAAGGTCTTCGCCCGCCAGGTCACGGGCACCTCAAGGCGGTCCCTGGTGACCCCCGGCTCCCGGGCGGCGATGGCCTCCCGGCTCCCCAAGAGGCGGTTCAGCAGGGTGGACTTCCCGACGTTCTGCCGACCCACGATGGCCACCGTGGGTCGCCCACCGCTCCCCTCCTCAGTCACGGCTCCCGCCCGGCAAGCTGCGTGCCGCGGCCATGACCTCCTCGAACACCTCGTCGGCCTCCCGTCCCGAGGTGTCCACCACGAGAGAATCCTTCGCCGGGACGAACGGGTTGGTGACCGCGTCGAGCGCATCCCTTCGGGCCAGGGCTTCCGCCGTCTCCGGAGCAGCGTCTCGCTCCGCACGACGGCGCGCGGCGCGTTCCGCGGGATCCGCCTCCAAGAACACCTTGAGATCGGCGTCTGGGAACACCACCGTGCCGATGTCGCGGCCTTCCACCACCGCACCCTGCGAGCCGAGCCTCCGCTGCTCCGCCCGGAGCACCTCTCTCACCTCGGGATGGCGAGCCACCAGCGACACCACCGCCTCGACCTCCGCGGTGGCCAGGTCCTCACCGACGGGTCGGCCGTCGATTAGCAGCGAGGGCGGTGAACCCTCATCGATGTCGAACCCGATCGTTCGAGCCAGCTCCGCCAGGGCAGCTCCGTCACCGACGTCGGTGCCCGTATGGAGGGCTTCGCGAGCGAGCGCCCGGTACATGGCCCCGGTGTTGACGTACGCCAGACCCAGCGCTTCGGCCAGGCGTCGGGCCAGCGTGCTCTTCCCCACCCCGGCGGGGCCGTCGATGGCCACCACCGGCGGCCGGCGGGGAGTCACGTGGACAGGAGGGCCCGGAGCTCTTCCGGACGGAGCTCGCGGACCTGCCCCGGAGGGAGACGGCCCAGACGTACCGGCCCCACCCGAACCCGGACCAAGCGTGTCACGGGAAGACCCACCGCCTCGAGCATCCTGCGAACCTCCCGCTTCCGGCCCTCGGTCATCACGATCTCCACGGCCGTCCGGCCTCCCGACGAAGCCACCACACGAGCAGACCGCGCCTTGGCCGTGCCCTCTTCGAGCTCGATCCCGCTGGTCAGCCTGTTCACGGATTGGCGGCTCGGCTGCCCTTCGACTTCCGCGAGGTACTCCTTCTCCACACCGTACCGTGGATGCATCACCCGGTTCGCCAGCTCCCCGTCGTTGGTCAGCAGCAGGAGTCCTTCGGTCTCCCGATCGAGCCGGCCCACGGGGAACACCCGAGGCCCGGGCGGGTAGAACTGGGACACGTCCGGCCGGCGCTGGGGATCTCTGGCGGTGGTCACCACGCCTCGTGGTTTGTTGAGCACGAAATAGCGGAGGTCGGGATCGAGGGGGACCCGGACACCGTCGACCGCCACCACGCTCTTGGCAGAGTCCACTCGGTCCCCGAGCGAGGCCGGCCGGCCGTCGACAGTGACCCGACCGGCACGGATGAGGTCCTCGCAGGCCCGGCGGGATCCCAGGCCGGCCCGAGCCAGCGCCTTCTGGAGACGCTCGGGCTCAGGCGCCCTGGTCCGGGCTTTCCGCTTCGGACCCGGGGC
>DAITPV010000307.1:0-2784 GCA_036833435.1 Actinomycetota bacterium
TGCGCAGGTTGCTGGGGTTGATGGGCATCGGCTTGGCGTAGCCGAAGATGGGACCGACGCCCCGTCCGAACAGGTACGGCAGGATCAGGAGCCCCGGCAGCACCACGGTTCCGAATGGGTCCACGTGCCGGATGGGGTTCAGCGTCAGCCGTCCCATGGCCCGCGGAGTCGGATCTCCCATCCGGTCGGCGACGATGCCGTGCGCCACCTCGTGGAGCACCAGTCCGGGGATGATCGTCAGCACGAAGTACAGGACCGTGAGCAGGTCGAGGTTCAACACGGGGAAGCGCTCCGGGGGTCAGGCATCGCGCCAACCGTACAGGAGCGGTGGTGGATCGAGGGGTTCATCGCGAACGTCGAGGGCATCGTTGATCGTCCGCACCGCTCCCGCCGCGGCGTCTTCGTCCCGGGCATGGACCTTGCCCACCGGCTCGCCGGCCTGCACCGGGTCACCGATCTTCACCGGTAGCACGATCCCCACCGCGGGGTCGACGGGATCCTCTTTGTGCTTCCGACCGGCACCGAGTGTCACGCCCGCTCTCCCCACCGCCTCCGCGTCGATCGCGGCGAGTGAACCGGAACGCTCTGCGACGATCGGTACCACCACCGGTGCCCGGGGAAGGACACCGGCGGGATCGTCCACCACCCTGGGATCCCCACCTTGCGCCTCCACCATCCGCCGGAAGGCCTGGGCGGCTTCTCCCGACGTCATCGCGGAGCGGGCAAGCTCCCGCGCTTCGCCCTCCCCACGGTCGAGGAGGGCGACCTGCGCCGCCGCGGCGAACTCCACCACCAGCTCGGTCAGCCGGCCCTCCCGATCTCCCCGGAGCACCTCGACCGCCTCGATGACGTCCAGGGCGTTCCCCACCGCATCGCCGAGCGGCTGGGACATGTCAGTGACCGCGGCGCGAGCACGCCTCCCCCACCCCTTCGCCAGGCTCACGCAGGCCGAAGCCAGATCACCGGCGTCCTCGGGGGTCTTCATGAACGCCCCGCTCCCCGCCTTGACGTCGAGGAGGATGAGGTCCGTTCCAACCGCGAGCTTCTTGGACATCACGCTGGCGGCGATCAGCGGCACACTGGGCACGGTGGCGGTGGCATCGCGGAGCGCGTAGAGCGCGCCGTCCGCGGGAACCAGGTCCTTGGTCTGGGCGGCCACCGCGCATCCCACTTCCTCCACCTGGCGCTCGAGCTCCTCCGGCGACAGGTCGGTGCGGAACCCGGGGATCGACTCCAGCTTGTCGAGGGTTCCACCGGTGTGCCCCAGCCCCCGCCCGGACAGCTTGGCCACCGCGAGGCCCAACGACGCCGCCAGCGGCGCGAACGCCAGCGTGACCCCATCGGCCACGCCACCGGTGGAGTGCTTGTCCACCTTGGGCCGGGAGACTCCCGCCAGGGGGATCGTCCGCCCCGACTCCACCATGGCCCGGGTCAGCGCCACGGTCTCGTCCTGGTCCAGCCCCCGGATGAACGCGGCCATCAGGAACGCCGCCGCGAGGTAGTCGGGGACCTCCTGCCGCGCGTACCCCAGGACCACCGCCCGGATCTCCTCCTCGGTGAGCGCGTGCCCATCGCGCTTCCGAGCCACGACCTCCCGGGCGTCGGCTCCCCCGCTCACTCGAGCCCCAGCTCCGGAGCGAAGCTGGTGCCGGCCCGGCCGTCGGCCGGCGCGCCGAACACGGACGCCACCGTGGCACCCAGGTCGGCGAAGGTGTCACGGACCCCGAGGTCCACCGCTGCGCGGCCACCGAGCGCACCGCCGGCGACCAGGACGGGGGTGTGCTCTCGCGTGTGGTCCGTGGACTCGTCGGTGGGGTCACAGCCGTGGTCGCCGGTGAGGAACAACAGCCCGTTCCCGACAGCTCCGACCAGCTCGGGGACCCGGCGGTCGAACGCCTCCACGCACCGGGCGTAGCCCTGGGGATCGTTCCGGTGGCCGTACTTGGTGTCGAAGTCGACCAGGTTGGTGACCACCAGCGCCGGGTCTCCGCGCTCGAGGTACTCCAGGGTGAGGTCCACGCCGTGGTCGTTGGACTCCGAGTGCCGGGATTCGGTGAGTCCCCGCTCCGCGAAGATGTCCGGGATCTTCCCCACCCCGTACACCGGCACCCCGCGATCCCGAATGGCCTCCAGGTAGGTGGGCGCGAACGGCTCCACCGAGAAGTCCCTCCGCTCGTGGGTACGAACGAACTTCCCCGGTGGTCCCTCGAACGGCCGGGCGATCACCCGCCCCAACCGGTGCTCGCCGTCGAGGATCTTCCTGGCGATGCGACACCACTCGTACAGGGTGTCGAGCGGGACCACGTCCTTGTGAGCGGCGATCTGGAACACGGAGTCGGCGCTCGTGTACACGATGGGGCGGCCGGTCCGCAGGTGCTCCTCGCCCAGCCGCTCGATGATCTCCGTCCCGGACGCCGCGATGTTGCCGAGCACCTTCCGTCCCACGGCCTCCTCGAACGGCTCGATGACCTCCGCGGGGAAACCATTCGGATATGTGGGGAACGGACGCTCCACGATCAGCCCGCACACCTCCCAGTGCCCGGTGGTGGTGTCCTTCCCCGCGGAACGCTCCCGCATCTTCCCGTGGGCGGTGCCGGGAACGGCTCGAGGCTCGATCCCCCGTGCGTCGGTAAGCGTTCCGAGTCCCAGGTCGGCCAGGTTGGGTGCGTCGATCCCTCCCACCACCCGGGCGGTGTTGCCGATGGTGTCGGACCCCTGATCCCCGTACGCCGCGGCGTCCGGAGCCTCCCCCACCCCGAAGGAGTCACACACCAGCAGCAGGAC
>DAITPV010000308.1:0-2769 GCA_036833435.1 Actinomycetota bacterium
GTAGAGCACGTCGGCCGACATCCCCAGCGACTCGCGGAGCCGGTCCCGGACGTTGGCCGAGTTGGTGAAGATCCGCTGGGCCTCGGCCAGGCCGGCCCGGTCCGCCTTCCAGATCAGCTCGCGTACCGCGGCACCGTCGGGGTGCATGGCCAGGTCACCGTAGATCGGGTGGTCCCACAGCTCGTAGGCGGCGCGGTGCTGGTGGATCAACCACACCACCTTGCGCGGATGACGCACCAGGTACGCGGGGAACTTCAGCGCGATCACCATGTCGATGGGCATCCCGTTCGCTTCGGAGAGGTCGAGGCTGCGCCACAGACCCATCTGATGAACCAGCTCCGTCGGCGGATACCACTTGAACGGGATCGGGAGGATGTCGACGTCGTGTCCCACCTCCCGGAGGCCGCGAGCCAGGCCTTCGGTGTGGTACTCGCCTCCGCCGCGAGAGAACGGCGTCTGGGGATGGCAGATCGCGATGCGCATGCCGCTCAGGACCGCGCGGTCCTGGAGCCGGCCTGCTCGCGAACGCGGCGGCCGAGAACGGCGATCTCCTCTTCCTGCCGTCGGAGGTCGTCCTCTGCGCGGGCCAGCCGGTCGGCCAGGGCCACGCCGATCGAGGCCAGCTCCGCGGTGATCCGGTCGTAGCGGCGGCTGATGGGACGGAACATCCGGAACATGATGATCTTGAACCGGCGCTTCCACCGCGAACCGGTGGTCAGCAGCGGGTCGCCCCAGGGGGCCGCCTGTCCCCACTGACGATGGAGGGTCTCGGCCAGTTCCTCCAGCCGCTGTCGAAGCTCGGCGGTGGGCGTCAGCGATCGGGGACCGGCATCTCCGGCCGCCCAGTAGATCTCGCGCTCCAGGGCCTCCCGGGAGGCCTCGGGTTCGGCCACCCAAGCATCATAGGCGAGCGAAATCGCTCCGGGGCCGGTTGCCGTTCCGACGCTGATGGGGTTTCCTAGCGCTTCGCATGTCCCCGCGGAGCACCGTTCCTTTCGTTCTCGCCGTGCTGCTCATCGCCACGGCGTGTTCGAACGAGCCCACGAACGATGGAACGAGCACTCCGCCTCCGTCTCCGGCGACCAGCTCGCCTCCCGCGAGCGAACCGCCACTGGCGACGGGGTTCGCCGCCCGGACGGCATGCTCGATCCCCACGCAGTGGCTGCTCCGGATCTGGCGCGGATATGACGCCGACCGCAGCGCCGACATCCAGATCCTCCCCCGGGTCCCCAACTTCGTCGGCGCCGGACTCCCCCACGTGGGACCGTGGGACTTCACCTCCGACGTCCCGATGTTCTGGTACGGCCCCGGGTACATCAAGCCCGTCGGTCCGGTGCAGAAGCCGGTGACCTTGGCCGACATCGCCCCGACGTTCGCCAACCTCGTCGGCTCCGACTTCCAGGCGCCCGACGGAGCTCCGATGCTCGACGGCCTGGTTCCCGCGGAGGAACGTCAAGGACCACCCCGCCTGATCGTCACCTTGCTCTGGGACGGAGCCGGGCGAGACGTCCTCGACGAATGGCCCGACGCGTGGCCGAACATCGCGGACCTCCGCCCCGACGGCGCGTGGTACGAGAACGCCACCGTGGGGTCCTCCCCCACCTCGTCGGCCCAGGATCACGCCACCATCGGAACCGGCGCATTCCCTCGGCACCACGAGATGGTGGGACACAGCATCCGCATCGACGGCCAGATCATTTCGCCGTGGAAGGACGGACCGAAGGAGCTCACGCTCCCCACGTTCGCGGACCACTACGACGCGGCGACGGGGAACCAGCCGTTGATCGGCTTGGCCGGCACCGTGCCCATCCAGCTGGGGATGATGAGCCACGGCGCCTACCTCGAGGGCGGAGACAACGACCTGGCGGTACTTCGCGTTCCCGGCAACGCCACCACGCTGGGAGCCGAGGGCGTGCTGTGGAACCTCCCCGAGGGTTGGGACCAGTGGTACTCGTATCCCGAATACGCCAACGACCTTCCCGCGCTGGACACGTACTTCGACGACGTTCAGCTCGACGAGCGCGACGGGCAGCGCGACGGTGCATGGAGAGGGCACCCGTTCGAGGACTCGGAGGAGCTCCTGGATGGGTTCCACACGCCGGCCCGCATCCCGTACCAGACCCGCCTGGTGGAGGAGATCATCTCCCGGGAGGGATTCGGCGCCGACGACACCCCCGACCTCCTGTTCGTGAACTACAAGCTCATCGATACGCTGGGGCACCTGTTCGGCATCCAGGACCCCACGGTGGGCGACGCGGTGGCCGTGCAGGATGAAGATCTGGGGAGCTTCGTCGACTTCCTGAACCAGCAGGTGGGCGAGAACCGGTGGGTTGTGCTGGTGACCGCGGACCACGGGTCGCTGGAGAGCGCCGAGACAACCGGGGCGTTCCAGATCTCATCGGAACGGCTGCACCAGGCCATCGAGGACGAGTTCGACGCCGACGGCGACGACGTGGCGGTGATCGAGCAGGTGAAGCAGACCGAGATCTTCATGAACGTCGCCGAGCTCGAGGAGCAGGGCCGGACCCTCGAGGAGGTGTCGGAGTTCATCATGGAGCTTCGCCAGGACCAGCTCTCGATCCCCGGGCTTCCGGTCCCCGACCCGGGAGCGAAGGTGTTCCAGGTGGCCTTCCCGGCTCGGGTGCTGACCCAGCGACTGTCATGTCTCCCGCAGAGCGGGACGCCCTAATCCCAGAGGCGCTCCAGGCTCCACCGGCCCGACCGGCGATCGAGGTACAGGTCCACCACGGCGCCTCCGCGAGCCTCGAC
>DAITPV010000309.1:0-2755 GCA_036833435.1 Actinomycetota bacterium
TTCGATCTGTCGCTCCGGCGATCTTCACGATGTTCACGGCCATGTCTCCGACTCGCTCGAGGTGCAGATTGATGTGGACGATCGCGGACAGCAGTCGGAGGTCCGTGGCCACAGGGGTTTGGAGAGCCAGGAGCTCAAGCCAACGACGCTCCACCGAGAGGTAGCGGTCGTCGATCGCATCGTCGCCGGCGATCACGGAGGCCGCCTCCCGGTCGTCCCCGGACACCAGGACGTCGACCGCCCGGCCCAATGCCTGCTCAGCGAGCTCACCCATCGCCAGCATGTCGAGCTCGAGGGCTTCCAGCTCCTCGTGAAAGTGGCTCCGGGCTTTCACGGCATCCCGAGCATACCGAGGTCGCCCCGTGGCGCGGACCTCGTCCCGGCCTGAAGGCCAAAGGTTCACCGGCCGTCCTCCCAACCGTTTCCTGTTCGTCACCTCCAGCTCGTCTGTCCGATCCACCGTTGACAAGTTCATCTCCCGTTCACCCTCGGGCCGGTCTCTCGCCAGACACGCTCCCTACCCTGAGGCCGACAACGAGGAGGGAGGCTGGATGAAGCGGGGGGGGCGAGTGTGGCTCGCGGGAGTCCTGGTTCCGGCACTCATGGCGGGAGCCTGTGGCGGAAGCGGGGGCGGCGAGGCAGGCCCGGAGGTCGACCAGGACCTCACCGGCGAGATCTTCATCTCGGGCTCGTCCACGGTGGAGCCGATCAGCTCGCTGGTCGCGGAGCTCTTCGCCGAGCAGGCCCCGGGCGTAAGCATCACGGTCGAGGGGCCCGGGACCGGAGATGGCTTCGAGCTCTTCTGCAACGGGGAGACGGACATCTCCGACGCCTCCCGTCCGATCGAGCAGGAGGAGATCGACATCTGTGAACAGAACGGGATCGCGTACACGGAGCTCGAGGTGGCCCTGGACGGCATCTCGGTCCTTACCTCGATCAACAACGCCGACGTGTCCTGCCTGAACGGCGGAGACCTGTACGCGTTGGTTGGCCCGGAGTCCGAGGGTTTCCAGCAATGGTCGGATGCGGACGAGCTGGGAGAACAGGTCGGCGGAGCCGCTGTTCCGTACCCCGAAGCCCCACTCGACATCACCGGCCCAGGCGAGGAATCCGGGACGTACGACGCGTTCATCGAGCTCTCCGGGATCCCGGACACCGCCGAGGAGCGCGGGCTCTCGGAGGATCAGGTGGAGACCACCAGGCCCGACTACCAGGCCTCCGCGAACGACAACGTGATCATCGACGGCATCGCCGGATCGGACTCCTCACTGGGCTGGGTCGGGTTCTCGTTCTACGAACAGAATCAGGACGTCGTGAAGGCGATCGAGATCGACGGCGGTGAAGGATGCGTGACTCCCAGCTTCGAGACGATCTCGGATGGCTCGTACCCGCTGTCACGGTCGCTCTACATCTACGTCGCCGACCAGAAGGTCGCTCAAAGCGAGGCGCTGCGCGCGTTCGTCGATCTCTATCTCTCCGACGTCGGAGTGCGGACCGCGGTCCAGGAAGTGGCCTACGTCGTGCTGCCGGATGACCGCATCGAGCAGGCCCGAGGAACCTGGGAGGAGCTGAAGTCGATAGCCACCTGACCCTGGCAGACCTCCGCGGGAACGCCCGGCGCCGGCGGCGCGAGTCCTTGATCCGGGCGGTCTTCGTTGGTGCCGCCGGGCTGTCCGTGGTGGTCAACGCCCTCATCGTCCTGTCTCTGGCGAGCGGTACCATCGACTTCCTGAGGACGGTCGACCTCTCGGCGTTATGGAGCTCGCACGGCTGGTTCCCGCGTCGGGGATTCTTCGACATCCGGACGATCGTCACCGGGACCATGCTGGTGGCACTGGTCGCCATGGTGGTGGCCACGCCGCTCGGCCTGGGAGCCGCCATGTACCTGTCGGAGTTCGCCAGGCCGAGGGCCCGACGGTTCCTCAAGCCGATCCTGGAGGTTCTGGCCGGGATCCCCAGTGTGGTCCTGGCGTACTTCACGATCAGCTTCATCAGTCCGAACATCGTCCAGCGCCTGTATGCCGAAGCGACCTTCTACAACATGGCGGCGGCGGGGATCGGCGTCGGGATCCTCATCACCCCGATCGTGGCGTCGGTGGCCGAGGATGCCATGCACGCGGTGCCCTCTTCGCTTCGTGAGGCCTACGGGCTCGGTGCGCGGCGCCGGACCACGGCCACCCGTGTCGTGTTCCCGGCGGCGGTTTCCGGAATCGTGGCGGCGCTGATCCTGGGACTGTCGAGGGCCATCGGCGAGACGCTCATCGTCACGATCGCGGCGGGAGGAACCGGGGGGTCGGGGCTGACGTTCGACATCTTCGGCACCGGGCAGACCATGACGGCAGCCATGGCCTCGCTGGCAACGGGCTCCGACCAGGTCAAGGGAGCCAGCACGGCGTATCCCAGCCTGTTCTTCGTGGGCATGCTCCTGTTCTTCATGACGCTGACGTTGAACATCCTCAGCGAACGGTTCGTCCAACGGTTTCGCCGGAGATACTGATGGACCGCACGGCCGAAGCTCCGTCGCCGACGATCGAGGCAGTCCGCCGGGCTCTGTCGGGCCGTCGGGTTGACGTGGCGGGTCTGGTCCTCCACGCGTTCCTGCTTCTGGCGTTGCTGCTCGGGCTGGCCATCGTGGTGACCCTTCTCACGGACGTCTTGATCGAGGCCCTCCCGGTCTTCGAGGAGCGTGGGGCGGACTTCCTCGAGTCCAACCTCTCCTCGCTGCCCTCCCGGGCTGGCGTGGCCCAGGGGATCA
>DAITPV010000310.1:0-2729 GCA_036833435.1 Actinomycetota bacterium
CCGCGGCGGAGTCGCTGGCCGGGCTCACGGGCTGAACTCCCGAAGGAACCAGCGGGCTTTCGCGGGAGCTAGGTCCGGGGCAGAAGGGTGTCCCACCACGGGTGCTTCTCCCTGCCGCCGGCCAGGTCCACGTGGATGTGCTTGGTCTCCCGGTACTCGTTGTAGCCCAGGGTGCCGTGCTCCCGGCCGATGCCGGACTGCTTGTAGCCCCCGAACGGATAGCGCGGGTTGATCATGTGGTAGTCGTTGATCCACACGGTCCCGGTGCGCAGCCGCTCGGCGATCGACACCGCTCGGGGGACGTCGGCGGACCACACCGCCCCCGCGAGCCCGTAGATCGAGTCGTTGGCCAGGCGCACCGCCTCGTCGTCGTCCTCGAAGGGGACGACCACCAGGACCGGGCCGAAGATCTCCTCTTGGGCCACCTTCATCCGGTTGTCCACGCCGGTGAGGATGGTGGGCCGGTAGTAGTACCCGCCCTCGTGGCCCTCGACCACCGCCCGCTCCCCGCCGGTGGCCACCTCGGCTCCCTCGGAACGGCCGATGTCCACGTATCGCTCCACGGTGTCCAGCTGGCTCTGGGCCACCAACGGCCCCAAGTCGGAGCTGGGGTCCAGAGCCGGCCCCACGGTCAGATCACCCGCTCGCTTGACCAGCGCGGCTAGGAAGTCGTCCTCCAGCCCCCGCTGGAGGAACAGGCGGGTGCCCGCGGAGCACACCTGGCCCTGGTGGAAGAACACGCCCCACAAGACTCCTTCGACCGCGTACTCGAAGTCGGCGGCGTCGGTGACGATCGACGGGGACTTCCCTCCCAGCTCCAGGGTGACCTTCTTGATGGTGCCCGACGCCAGCTGCATGATCCGGGAGCCCACCTCCGTGGACCCGGTGAAGGCCACTTTGTCGACCATCGGGGAGTTGACTAGCTCCTCACCGGCAGCGGCTCCCGGGCCGGAGATGACGTTGACCACACCTTCGGGGAGGCCGGCCTCCTGACAGATCCGGCCGAGGGCGAGCGAGGACAGTGGGGTGTACGAGGCGGGCTTCAGGATGACCGTGTTCCCTGCGGCGATGGCCGGGGCGATCTTCCAGGCGGCCATCTGGAGCGGGAAGTTCCAGGGGGTGATCCCCGCGCACACCCCGATCGGCTCGCGTCGGAGGTAGTTGTAGGAGATCGGCGAACGGGGGAGCGGTTCCTCGTCGTCCTCTCGGGCGGCGAGGTCGGCGAACACCCGGAACGTGGAGATGGCCATCCCGATGTCGGCGTTCTTGGCTTTGCGGATGGTGCCTCCGGAGTCCCGGGACTCCATCTCCGCGAGCTCCCCGGCGGCCTTCTTGATCCCATCGGCCACCGCCAGGAGGTGTCTGGCCCGCTCCCGGCCCTTCATGCCCGGCCACGGTCCCTCGTCGAAGGCCTTCCGCGCGGCCTCGCCGGCACGGCGCACGTCCTCCGCTCCGGCCTTGGCCACGGTGGCGAAGGCCTGGCCCGTGGACGGATCGATGGACTCGAACGTCTCACTGGAGGCGGCATCGAATCGGTCGCCCCCGATCACCAGCTGATGGGTCTCGCTCACCGTTCTCTTCCTCCTTTTGGATCAGGGGGTCCGCTCGCCGGGTGATGTCAAGGCAGGAGCGCCCCTGGCGAGCTACCCCCCGAACCCCCCTTGGGGAGTCCCTCTCAAACTCTATACGGGGTCACGCTCCGCACGGGGTCACGCTCCGCGTTCTTGCTCGCCTTGGTGTAAACTCCGCCCGCGCCGAGCCCTTTCGCCCGAGGACCGGCGCCACAGGATCGGTCGGGCCCGACACACGGAGGTGTCGTGAGACGGATCCGTTTCGCCTCTTTGTTGATCGCTGCTCTTCTTCTGGCGGCCTTCTTTGCCGCCGGCCCGGTGCGCGCAGGAGTGCTCCCTGGAGCCGCCGGGGCCCCGTGGACCCTGGGTGGTGCTCCGTGCAACCTCATCGCGGTCCAGGCAGCGGCACCGCCCGTCGGAGTGCTGGAAGCGTGTGACGGGGTTCGCCCCGGCGCCGTAGTCCAGAGCGACGTGGGTGGGTGCACGTTCAACTTCCTGTTCACCGGAAACGACGGCAGGCGGTACATCGGAACCGCCGGCCACTGCATCCTTCCGGCGGACGGTGAGCAGTCCTGGGCGCCGGGTGCCGGTCCGGAGGCCCGGGACGGGAACGATCAGCGGATCGGTGAGTTCGCCTACGCGGTCCTTCAGGACCCCAAGGATTTCTCCCTGATCCGTCTGGACCCCGGGGTGGCCGCCAGCCCACAGATGTGCCACTTCGGCGGACCGACGGGCATCAACGAGGACCAGCCCTCGACTCCCACCGTCCTGAACCACTTCGGCCAGGGACTCGGCCTGGGCGCCACGGTGCCGGCCAGGACGGCCGTGGCCACCTCGATGCCCGACCCCGACCACGTGTACGCGGACGGAGCGATCATCTTCGGAGACTCGGGGAGCGGGATCATCAGCGACGACGGCCGCGCGGTTGGCGTCATCGTCACCGTGGGACTCCACGCCGCGTCGATCGGCACGTCCGGTGTGGACGCGGGGTCGATGGGGATCACTCGCTTGGCGCCGCAGGTGGCCCGGGCGGAGCAGGTGTTGGGGATCGGCCTGACCCTGCAGACCGCGCCGCTCCTCTAGCGGGACGCGGATTCGACGTTCGCGGGCGGCCCTTCGGGGCCGCTCGCGGCGTCTCTGAGGCCGGCCAAGAGCAGG
>DAITPV010000311.1:0-2712 GCA_036833435.1 Actinomycetota bacterium
TATCGGCTTTCCCCTGGCGGTCAAGGCGGCTCACGGCGGTGGCGGCCGAGGCATGCACCTGGTGGAGGATCCGGCCGAGCTGGAGGACGCCGTTGAGCGATCGGCCCGTGAGGCCAAGGCGTACTTCGGGCGGCCCGAGGTCTACCTGGAGCGGTACATCGCCCGGGCGCACCACGTGGAGGCCCAGATCATGGCGGACTCCCGGGGGAACGTGTCGTTCCTGGGCGAACGGGACTGCTCGCTGCAACGCCGGTACCAGAAGCTCGTGGAGGAGAGCCCGTCGCCGGTGGTGGACGCCGACCTCCGGGCCCGGATCGGCGAGGCGGCGCTGGCCGTGGCCAAGGCCGCGGGCTACGTGAACGCGGGGACCGTGGAGTTCCTGGTCGAGGACGACGGATCGTTCTACTTCCTGGAGGTGAACGCCAGGCTTCAGGTCGAGCATCCGGTCACCGAGATGGTCACGGGGCTCGACCTTGTACAGCTGCAGATCGAGGTGGCCCTCGGGGAGAAGGTGGACCTCACTCCGGAGCTCGAGGGCCACGCGATCGAGTGCCGGCTGAACGCCGAGGATCCTGCTGCGGATTTCCTGCCGGGCCCCGGCGCCGTGACCCGGCTCCGGTTCCCCGGCGGTCCGTTCGTCCGGGTGGACGCGGGGATCACGGAGGGACGGTCGATCCCCGGCGACTACGACTCGCTGTTCGCCAAGCTGATCGTGTGGGGCCCGGACCGAGAGGCCGCCCGGCGCAGAGCGCTGCGGTCCCTCGACGAGCTACAGGTGGAGGGGGTGCCCACCACCGCGCCGTTCCATCGCTGGGTCCTGGACACCCTGGCGTTCCGGGAGGCCAGCCATACCACCAGGTGGGTGGAGCAGGCCCTGTCGGAGGGACAGTTCCCGGTCGGAGCATCGCCGACGGAGCAGGCCGAGGCGTCAGGAGCGGCGGCCCCGCACGGAGCCCCGGCCACCGTGGTGGTGGAGGTCGGCGGCCGCCGGGTGCCGGTCCGGGTGTGGGGAGACGAGATCCCCACGGCGCCGGCCCCGCCGGAGAAGAGCGCCCACTCCGGGCACGGCCACGCCGCGGACACCATCGCCGCTCCCATGCAGGGAACCATCCTCCAGGTGATGGTGGAGGAGGGTCAGGAGATAGCGGCGGGGGACGTGGTGTGCATCCTCGAGGCCATGAAGATGGAGAACCACATCGCCGCGACGCACGACGCCGTGGTCCGCTCGGTTTCCGTGGCCGCGGGTGACGTGGTGGAGATCGGCCAGGTCCTGTTCGTGCTCGAGTAGCAGGCTCGGTCAGCTCGAGCCGCGTCCCGCGCGCCACCGGTCCAGAGATTCCCCGAGCTCGGCGGCGAACCGCTTCCCGATGGCCGGGTCGGCGAACCGCTCCAGCCCGTAGTCTCGATTGTGGCGGTGCTCCTCCTCGATGTCCGGGCCGCCCGCCAGCACCTCTCTGACGTGCCGGACGATGTCATCCGCCGTGCGATACCCGCGAGCCCGCGGGCCCCCGTAGGCAAGCGCGTCCGAGCGCTCCGGCATGATCACGGCAGCCCCCGCACACAGCGCTTCGGCCACCGCCATGGGCATCCCGAAGGGCTCACCGGGGTCCAGGGTGTACACGTGCACCGCGGCTCTCCCGTGGAGCCGGAGAACCTCCTCGTGTGGAACGTCCACCTGAACCCGGGTCGAGCCGGGACACCCGTCCAGCCTGGCGGCCAGCTCGGCGGGGAGATCCTCGAACGCATTGGTGGTGGCCACCACGATCCTCCGGTCAGCCTCGCCGAGTGCGCAATACGCCTCGATCAGGACGTCCCAGTTCTTCTTGGGGAGGGCCGCCGAAACGGAGAGCACCAGATCGCTGGTGGGAGCCGGCTCCGGGATGCGATCGGGAGCCAGGAACGCGGGCAGCACCCGTGCTCCGGGGATCCGGCCGGCATGGTCGGGGAACGCCCACAGTCCGATGCACAGCGGGTGCTGGATCAGGCGATCCGCAACCTGTGGGTTGTAGTCGAACGAATGGGCCCGGACCGCGAACGGCAGCCCGACCGCCTCCAGCTGCGGAAGCTGCAGCTCGGCGAAGGTGATCCAGTGGAGCAGGAGCAGGTCGGGGGCGAACTCTCGAAGAGCCGCGTCGAGATCCTCGTACACCGGCCTGCGGACCGGCATGTCGACGAGCGGGGGATCCTTCCGGCAATAGGCCAGGGCGATCCCTTCGGCGGCGACCGCCTCCATGGTGGTCTCGATGTAGGTCTCGGACATCAGGGGAAAGATGTTGTTGTAGCTGAGGATCCTGAGTGGGTTCCCTCTTCCGGCTCCGGCACGGATCCGATCTCGGTCCCCGAGCTTCCCCGTCCGATCGCTCAGGCGCCCGGGCGCCTTGGTCCCGTACAGGATGGCGATCGCCGGGACCAGCAGCGGCGGGCGGTCGCGGGTGAGGCGAAGGATGAACTCCCAGTCGCTCTGGGTGACCAGCGTCTCGTCGAACCTGGCCTCGGTCCGCCGGTGAGCGATGACGTTGGAGTCGATAAAGTTCTCCTCTTCCAATCGCCGCCGGTCGAAGCGTTCCAGCTGGACGGGAGCAAACAGACCGGCGCGCTTGAGTCCGACCACGTGCGGGTCGTCGACCACTCGGGCGCCGTAAAGGACCTCGGTCGCGGGCTCTTCGGAGAACGCCCACACCACGGTCTTCAGCCATCCCGGATGCATCAGGT
>DAITPV010000312.1:0-2706 GCA_036833435.1 Actinomycetota bacterium
AGCGACAGCCCGGAACCCGTCCGGACCAGCGCGCTTCCGGAGACGAGCTCGGGCAGGTCCTCTTCGGCCAGGAGGAACTCGGCCTCCGGCGCCAGCTCCAGCCGGCGCTCGCCGGCAAGGAAGATCTCGGCGCGCCCCCCGGGCTCCGTCACCAGCCGGTCCCCCGCGGCGAGCTGGGACTCCTCCTCGAGGAGGACCGAATCACCGTCGTGGATCAGCCGGACGTCACCCACCGTGGGAACGACGCGCGGGGTCCCGGACTCGGACCCGGGAGAGTCGGCACATGCAGCGGCAGCCAGGGCGACGGGCAGGAGAAGGGCGGGAAGCCTGCGCATCATCGAGAAGTATCGGCAGCGGGAACGGTGAACGTGAACGTGGAGCCCTCCCCCAGCATGCTGGTCGCGCTCACGGTTCCTCCGTGGGCTTCCACGAGGCGCTTGGCGAACGTGAGGCCCAGGCCGAGGCCACCGAAGGTCCTGGTGTCGGAGGCGTCCACCTGGCTGAAGTCCTGGAAGATCCGGGCCAAATCGTCCCTCTCGATCCCGATCCCCTGATCGGTGACGTCGACGGTAAGCATACGCTCCGACTCCCGCATCGCCACCCGGACCTCCCCGCCCTCAGGGGAGTACTTCACCGCGTTGTCCAGGAGCTCGTCCAGGATCCTTCCGACCATGGCCGGGTTGATCTGGGCGGGGGGAAGGCCGTCCTCCGCGTCCACCGAGAAGCGGTGGCGCGTGGAGCGCTTCTCCCACCGCTCCGCGGCCGCGTCAGCCTCGGGGCCCAGCGGGGTGGGCTCGGGACGAACCCGGAGCCGCCCGGCCTCGATCGCCGAGAAGTCGACCAACATGGCCACGATCCGCTCCAGCCGGCGGCCGGAGTCCAGGACCGCACCGGCGAACTGCTTGGTCTGCTCCGAGGAGATCTCCCGCCGGCTGAGGATCTCCGAGTACCCGATGATGGGTGTCAGCGGAGTCCTGAGCTCATGGGAGACGTTCGACAGGAACTCCGACTTCATCCGTTCCACCTCGTGCTCGCGAGACATGTCACGGAGCACGAAGACCTGGCCCAGACGAACGCCGGCCCCATCCCTGAGGGGAGAGGAGATGACCGCGACCGGGACCGCTGCCCCATCGGCCCGCTCCAGGAACGCCAGGCCGTTGGCCGGGATCCGCTCTCCGGTGAGCGGCTGACCTTCGGCGTCGCGGCCTCTGAGAACCTCTCCGACCTGCTTGCCCAGGACCTGGTCCGGTGACCGTCCCACGATCTTCCCGGCGGCCGGGTTGTAGGTCACCACTCGGTCCTGGTCGTCCACGGCGATCAGGCCGTCCCCCATGGAGTTCACCACCGTCTCCAGGCGGGCTCGGAGCCGGGACTGCTCGGTGGCTGCTTCCCGAAGCTCATCGGTCATCTCGGTGACCGACTCGGTCATCTGGTTGAACGTGACGGCCAGGGCGGCCACCTCGTCCTCGCCCCGCACCTCCGCCTGGGTGTGCAGGTCTCCGGCCTGGACCCGCCGGGCGGCTCCGGTGAGCGCCACGATCGGTCTGGTGATCCGCCGGGCCACCACCAGCGACAGGAAGAACGCCAGCCCGATCACCGCGATGGTGACCAGGAACAGCAGCCGGTTGATGTCCCGGCGGGCGGCGGTCAGCGTCTCGGCCGGCTCGGCCACCACCAGGATCCCCACCGGACCCCCGATCTGCGGGCGGAGCGGCGCCAGCGCCACGAAGTGCTCCTCGCCGCCGAGGGTCAACCTGGTGGCGGTAGGCGGCCCCCCCGAGAGGAACCCCTGGAACGCCTCCGCCATGGCCTCGGGGGACGCCAGGGGCTCCTCGGCTCCCTCCGGGAACCCCGCGCTGGCCACGAGCGCCGGATCCTCGCCCCGGAACCCCCGGTAGGCGGCCGCCCGGGTCAGCCCGGTGACCACCACCCGCCGAAGCAGGTCCTCATCGACCCGGAAACCGGCCACGGCGAACCCGATGGCTTGGCCTGTTCCCGGAGGCGCGATGGGGGCCACCCCGATGAGGCCCAGCCCCCCTCCGGCGATGGTGTCCAGGGAGGACGCGTCCTGCCCTCGGTTGATAGCGAAGTCCACGACGTCCGTCCCCACCACATCCACGGCCTCCGCATCGCTCACCCCGAACCGGCCCTGGACCCGGCCCTCCCGGTCCAAGAACAGAATGAAGTCGACGTCGGGGAACAGCCGGTCGCGGAGATCCGCGATGAGCTCCTGTGGGAGGGTCCGGCCCTGGCTGATCGGCTCGGCGATCTCTCGAGCCTCCCCCACCACCACCAGGGACTGGACCTCCTCATTGACCAGCCGGATCATCCGCTGCTGCGCGTCCTCGGCCTGCCCCGACACCCGCTCCAGGGCCCCCTCGCGCAGGTTGCGATCGATGACCGTGCCGATGGCTGCCGAGACGAACAGGACCACGGCGAGCACCAGGCTGGCGAAGCCCACGATGAAGCGGAACCGGATGGAGTTCCTGGTGAGGGCCACCACGGTCCGGCCCACGCACAGGTAGCCGGCCACCTGAAGGAGATGGGCCGCGCCGGGAGACGATACGAAGAACACCTCCGCAGCACCCAGGAGAAGGATGCCCGCCGCCAGCCAGGGACCCCCACGCTCCCCGCGGCGTCGGTACCAGGTGAGGAGCGCGGCTAGTCCGGCGATCGTGGCGGAGGTGGCCGCCCCGCCGGGCACAC
>DAITPV010000313.1:0-2705 GCA_036833435.1 Actinomycetota bacterium
CAGCCATCGCGGCCGCCTCGACCTCGAAGGTCTCCTCGAACTTCTTGATGAAGTCCGACAGCTCGAGAAGGGTCATCCCCTTGAACGCCTCGAGCAGGTCATCGGCCGAGATCGTCCTCTTGGTGGTGGCCATTACGTCTCCTCTCCCTTGTTCTCCTCTTCCGGCTCCGCTTCCACGCGGGCCGGCTCTGTCTCCGTTTCGGGCTCCCCCGGCTCATCCGGCGCCGGCTCCGGTTCCCCCGACCCGGGCGGGTTCTCCGGGTCCGGGTTGTCCTCGGCGGCGGGTGGCGCCGCCGCTTCCTCGGCTGGGGCCTGTTCCGTCGGCGCCTCTTCGGCTGGGGCCTCTCCGGCCGGGGCCTCCGGTGCTGAGGCCTCTTCGACGGGGGCCTCCTCCGGCGGGAGCTTCTCCTTCAACGCTCCCATCAGGCTCACGAACTTCGACTGGAGCGCCTGGAACATGGACGCCGCTCGGGACATCTGCATCTTGCCAAGGCCGGCGATCTGGGCCAGCATCTCCGGCCGGGAGGCGAGGGCGGCGAACGCCTTGACCTCCTCGGCGGACATGATCCGCCCCTCCGCGAAGCCGCCTCGAACCTCGAGGACCGGGAGGCGTTTGGACTCGGCGACCAGTCGCTTGGCCCCGATCACCGGGTCACCCTGGATGAACGCGATGGCGGTGGGTCCCTCGACGAACTCCGAGAGGCCCTCCAGCCCGGCCTCCTTCACCGCCAGGAGGGTGAGGGAGTTCTTGACGATCGAGAACCGGGTGTCGGTCTCCTCCAGCGCCTTCCGGAGGTCCGCGGCGTCCTGGACCGTGAGGCCCCGGTAGTCGGTCAGCACCGCTGCCTGGGAGCTCCGCAGCCGCTCGGCCAGTCCCCTGACCCGCTCTTCCTTCTCCGCTCTGCCCATTCTCGTCTCCGTGAAATGGAAAACGCCCTCGCGCAGACGACTGGGCGCGAGAGCGCCTGTTGCCTCGGCAGGTTCCCGGAACCGGGATTACGCTTCCGCCCCTGCGGTCTGCGGCACCGCCAGTCTAGGGCATGCCGCCGAAACACGACAACTACACTGAGTCGGTGATCGAGGTTTCCCCCGTCCACGCGACCCTGCCGGCCTCCGACCTGGCCCGGGCCCGGCGGTGGTACGCCGAGAAGATGGGCCTCACCCCTATCCGTGAAGACGAGGTGGGGCTGTGGTACGAGTTCGCCGGCAGCCGCCTCCTGATCTACGAGTCCTCGCTGGCCGGGACAGCCCAGAACACCGCAGCCGAGTGGCTGGTGGAGGACATCGCGAAGGTCATGGCCGACCTCCGGAAACGAGACGTGGAGTTCGAGGAATACGACTTCCCGGGGCTCAAGACCCAGAACGGTGTGGGCATGATCGGAATGCACAAGGCTGCGTGGTTCAAGGACAGCGAGGGGAACATCCTGTCGCTCGACGAGCCCCCGCCCGGCTGGGCCTCCTGAGAGCGTGTCGCCCCGTCGCTAGGCGGGAACGGGTTCGACGTCCTTGATCCGCGCAGGATCGATGCGGATCCCCGGGCCCATGGTGGTGGAGATGGTCACGGTGCGGATGTACCGGCCCTTGGTCGAGGGAGGTTTCGCCCGGAGCAGCTCGTCCACGATCGCCGTGTAGTTCTCCAGGAGCTGCTGCTCGGTGAACGAGTGCTTCCCGATGATCACGTGGCAGTTGGCCTGGCGGTCCACCCGGTACTCCAGCTTCCCGCCCTTGATCTCGGAGATGGCCTTCCCGATGTCCTCGGTCACCGTTCCGGCCTTGGGGTTTGGCATCAGGCCTCGAGGTCCCAACACCCGGCCGGCCTTTCCGAGCACCGGCATCATGTCCGGAGTGGCCGCCGCGGAATCGAAGTCGATGTTGCCCTTCAGCACCTCCTGGACCAGCTCCTCGCCGCCCACGAGGTCGGCCCCGGCCTCCTTGGCTTCCCTGGCCTTGTCCCCCTGGGCGAACGCGGCCACCCGTACGCTCTTTCCCGTTCCGTGGGGCAGGATCACGGTCCCCCGGACCATCTGATCCGCTTTCCGGGGGTCGACACCCAGCCGGATTGACAGCTCCACGGTCTCGTCGAACTTGGTGGCGGGCATCTGCTTGAGGATCCGGATGGCATCCGAGGGGGCGTAAAGCTCCTGCCGGTTGAACATCCGGGAGGCATCGACGTACCGCTTGGCCTTGGCGCTCACCCGGCCACCTCGATCCCCATGCTCCGGGCCGTCCCGGCAATGATCTTCATGGCGCTGTCCAGATCCCTGGCGTTGAGGTCCTTCATCTTCGTCTCGGCGATCTGGCGCACCTGGTCCTGGGTGACGGTGGCGACCTTCTCGCGATTCGGCTCCGCCGAGCCCTTCTCGATGCCGGCCGCCTGCTTGAGCAGCTCACCAGCGGGGGGCTGCTTGGTGATGAATGCGAAGCTCCGGTCCTCGTAGATCGTCAGGACCACCGGGATGACCTGGCCCATCTGGTGCTGGGTGGCCTCGTTGTAGGCCTTGCAGAACTCCATGATGTTCACGCCGTGCTGGCCCAGGGCCGTGCCAACCGGCGGGGCCGGGGTGGCCTGACCCGCGCGGAGCTGGAGCTTCACCACCGCCAGCACCTTCTTCCTTCGTCCGGCCGGCATCGCTACACCCTCGCCACCTGGTCGAAGGACAGCTCCACCGGGGTCTCCCGGTCGAAGATGTTGACCATCACCCGGA
>DAITPV010000314.1:0-2655 GCA_036833435.1 Actinomycetota bacterium
AAGGATCGGCGGTCTGAGCAAGCGCCGCTCCGCCGCCGGCCATGGCAGCGGCGGCCAGGGACAGCGAGAGCAAGGCGCGACGGAACGGGGATCGGGGTGGCACGGTCCGCCCATTCTAGGGGGCCGCTTGCGTTGCCCGGCCCGGCCGGCGCCGGATCAGGGGGGGCGTTCCAGAGGTGCCAGGTGAACCAGGCCCACGAGGCTGCCGCGTTCAAGGAGCAGCATGGGGTCGATATAGTTCGACCCCACCCGGGCTCCGAAATGCAGGTGAGCCGGATCCTCCCCCGGGTGTCCCCCGCCCGAGGCTCCCAGAACGGCACCGCGGCCCACCGGCTCCCCCGGATCGACGGCCACGCCGGAGAGCCACGAGTAGGTGGTCCTCACGCCATCGGGATGGTCCACCGAGACGAACAGCTCCCCGGCCACCGACCCGGCGAACGACACGATCCCGTCGGCGGCCGCCCGAACGGAAATTCCCTGGGGAGCGGCGATGTCGATCCCCCGGTGGCCCGGACCGTACGCCGTAGCAGGAGGGTCGAACGGCCGGATCACCGGCCCCCGGACCGGCCAGGAGTAAGACCCGTACGCGGGATCGGCAGCGACGGCCGGAGCCGGAGGAAAGTTCGGATCAGGTGGGGCGGGCGCCGAGACGCCGAGCGGCAAGGCGGCAGCGGCGGCCACCGCCAGCAGGGGGAGGAAGGGGTGAACGAAGGAACCCATCCTCGGAGGGGACGCTACCAGCGGGTGGTGACACGAACCTTTCGGAGGGTCAGTCCTCGTCGTGGTCCTGCAGGTTGTTGCGAAGGCCTCCCACGGCCTTGGTGTGGATCTGGCAGACCCGCGACTCCGTCACGCCGAGAATCTCGCCGATCTCCGCGAGCGTCAGCCCCTCGAAGTAGTACAGCGTGATGACGATCTTCTCCCGTTCGGTCAGGGAGTTGATGGCCGCCGACAGCATGTGTCGCATCTCCTGGCCCTCGAGCGATGCAGTGGGGTCGGCACCGGCGGCGTCGGCCAGAGTATCCAGGAGCGACCGCGGCTCACCCCGCTCGTCGCCGCCCACCACCTCCTCCAGCGCCATCACGGAAACCAGGGAGATCTGAGTGACCACCTCGTGCAGCTCACCCAGGCTGATCCCCAGGTGGTCGGCAACCTCGGGGTCGGTGGGAGCCCGGCCATGCTTGACCTCCAGCTCCGTGTGGGCCTTGTCCACCTCCCTGGCCTTGAACCGGATCGATCGGGGGACCCAGTCCATGGCCCGAAGCTCGTCAATGATCGCTCCCCGGATCCGGGGGATGGCATACGTCTCGAACTTGACCTGTCGTCCGGTATCGAACTTCTCCAGGGCGTCCATGAGCCCGAACATCCCGTTCGACACCAGGTCGGCCTGCTCCACGGTCTGGGGGAGCCCCGCACCCAGGCGGCCGGCCACGTACTTCACCAGCGGGGCGTAGTGAAGGATGAGCCGTTCCCGGGCTGCCGGCGACTCCCCTTCCTTGAACTCTCTCCACAGCCCGTCGAGCTCGACCGCTTCGGCCGTGGCCTCCTCGCGGCGGCTGGAGGTGGGAATGGTGGCCATCAGGCCCTCGGGTGGCTCCGCTTGTACGCCCCGAACAGCCGGCCTCTGGAGACGTGCGTATATCGCTGGGTCGTTCCGAGGCTCGCGTGCCCCAGGAGCTCCTGGACCGATCTGATGTCCGCGCCTCCTTCCATCAGGTGGGTGGCGAATGAGTGCCGCAGGGTGTGCGGGCTGACTCGACGCCCAGCCAGGACGGCTCCCCTGTATTTTTCCACGACCGCCCTGGCATCGCGGGAAGTGAGCCGGCGACCTCGCCGGTTCAGGAACAGGGCCTTGGGCCCGGTCCCCTCCCGGATGGTCTCCCCTCGCCGCTCGAGGAACCGGCGAACCGCGTCGGCGGCCGGATCCCCGATGGGCACCTCGCGCTCTTTCCCGCCCTTGCCCATCACCCGGACGCGGCCACGGTCCAGGTCCACGTCCCCCAGGTCTAGCCCGCAGAGCTCCGAGACGCGGATCCCCGACGCATACAGCAGCTCGAGAATGGCCCGGTCGCGGACCGACCACGCGTCCCCCGCCGGTGCGGCGACCAACGAAGCCGCCTCCCCGGACTTCAGCACCCCCGGCAGGCGCCCGGGAACCTTCGGCGCGGAAAGCAGCGAGGCGGGGTTCTGCTCCACAGTCCCTCGTCGGACCAGGTACCGGTACAGGGAGCGCGCCGAAGCCGCTCGCCTGGCGATGGAGCTGCGGGCGAACCCGCGGGTGGCCAGGTGGGCCAGCCATCGGCGGAGCTGCGCGTGGGTGGCGGTGGCCAGGTCGCTGCCTCCGCGCTCGAGGAACTCCGCGAGCCCCTGGAGGTCGACGCGATACGCGGCCACGGTGTTCGGTGAGAGATGTCGCTCCAGCTCCAGGTGCCGGAGGAAGCCCTCGAGAAGGGATCGATCTTCCGGTTCCATCTCCGGTCGTTCTTGTAACACACCCCCTCTCCCGTTCCTATCAGGGGTGTGGGAGCATGAGGCGTGATCAGCCCGGTCGTCACCCACGTGACCTGCGATCTCGGTCAACAGGACCGCCTGGCGGCAGCCGGTCGCGAGGCCCGGGTCAGGGCCGCCCAAGCGAGGCGGCGCAAGGGGCGCTCC
>DAITPV010000315.1:0-2644 GCA_036833435.1 Actinomycetota bacterium
GGTTGCGGGAGCATGCCCGCCGCGAGCTGCGGTCCCGAGACTCCGTCCTGTACCGGTTCCTGGGGCGCGAGGCAGTCCGGGCCCTGCAGGAACGGTGCGCTCGGTCGGTGACCACCCAGTACCGGGTGGCCACCATCGGGCTGTGGGACGAGGTGTTCACCGGGACCTCCTTCACGTGATCGACCAGCTCGACGTGTTCATGCCGTACGGCCCCGCCGGGCCCAGTGCTCGCGTCCGCGTCTACGCCTGGCTCCGCCGCCTCGATCTGCCGGCGAAGGTTCACCCGTACATCGGAGGCGCCACCGCCGGAGCCGGCTCGCTGCTTCGGCAGCCGGTGGCCACGCTGCGGGCAGAGGGCAGGCTGTGGAAGGCCGGCCGGCGCCGGGGAGGCCGGGTGTTCATCCACCGCGAGGTGTCGCCTCTGTCCAACGGCGAGGTCGAGGTCCGGATCATCGATGGGGCTCAGTTCTCCGTGTACGACCTCGACGATGCTCTTCAGTGGGACTGGGCGGAGGAGGGCGGCGTGCGGCGCCTGGTGCCGAAGGCAAAGAAGACCATCACCTGCGTCCGCAGGGCGGACCGGGTGATCGCGGCCAACGACGTCCTGGCGGAATGGGCCTCGGCGTGGGCCAGGGACGTGGTGATCATCCCCAGCTGTGTGGATCCCGCGGCGTACCCAAGCAAGGACTCGTACGAGCTGTCGGATCCACCAAGGCTGGGGTGGATCGGCACGCGGACCACCGAGCAGTACCTCCGGGAGATCGAACGGCCGTTGCTGGAGGTCCACCGGCGCACCGGAGCCCGCCTCGACCTGGTCAGCCGGGGCCAGCTTCCGCTGAACTCGCTGGAGCACATCACGGATCGGGTGGAGTGGTCGGAGGAGGCGGGAGCGGCGGCACTGGCCCGCTGGGACGTCGGCCTCATGCCGTTGTCCCCGGGACTCCTGGAGCGGGGGAAGTCCGGGTACAAGCTGCTTCAGTACGGGGCCGTTGGGGTTCCCGCGGTGGGCAGCCCGGTTGGCGTCAATACGGAGATCCTCGGCCGGATGGGTGCCCCGGCGCCCCGCTCCGAGTCGGAATGGGTGGACGCGCTGGTGGACCTCCTGGAGGCCCCGGCGGAACGGCGACGTGACCTCGGGGAACGAGGACGCCGGTTGGTCAAGGAGCACTACTCTTACGACGCCTGGGCCTCCCGATGGAGGGACGCCGTCGCCGGATGACCGTCGAGCGCGGCGTCATCGTCTCGATCGACACGGAGGTCGACAAGTCCTCCGACTGGTCGATCAGCAACCCGGCCACGTTCCGCTCGGTGACCGAGGGCGTACCCCAGGTGTTCACCCCCCTGTTCGAGCGGCTGGGCGTGATCCCCACCTATCTCCTGAGCCCGGAGGTCATCGAGGATCCCGCATCCGTGGAGACCCTCGGCGGGCTCGGAGACCGGGCCGAGCTGGGGGTGCACCTCCACGGGGAGTTCGTGGACCCCGAGCGGCGGCTGTTCCCCTCGAACATGGCCGGGGCCCAGGCGGGGGCGATCCAGCGGCAGTGGCCTCGTGACGTCGAGGCCCAGAAGCTGGCCGCGGCGACGACGTTGTTCGAGGAGGCCTTCGGCCGCCGTCCGACGTCGTTCCGGGCCGGGAGGTTCGGCATGAGCGACAACACCCTGGAGCTCCTGGCGGGGCTGGGCTATCGGGTGGACTCCAGCGTGACCCCCGGGCTCCGGTGGAACCTCGCGGAGGGGGTGCTGGACTACCGTTCGTGGACCACCGAGCCGCGATGGCTCCGATTCCCGTCGGGGGAGATCCTGGAGGCCCCGGTGAGCATCTGGGCCGGATCGAGGCTGGCTCCCCGCGTCGATGCCCTCTCGCCGCGGATGGCCCGGGTGGCCCGGGGCCTGCTCCGGGGCTGGGGAAGGTTCCGCTGGCTCAGGCCCAGCTGGGACTCGGGACGGGACCTGGTTCGGTCCCTCGAGGGCCGGGACGACCCGCTCCTGGTGGTCATGCTGCACAGCATGGAGGTGATCCCGGGGGCCAGCCCGTACGCCGCCGGGCCGGACCAGGTGGACCGGCTGGTCGGAAGCCTGGAGATGCTCCTGGAGTCGTGCCTGGCCCGGGGGTACACCTCGATCGGACTGAGCGAGGCGGCGTCCCAGGATGCGCATCCTTCACGTCATCGAGTCACTTGAGCTCGGGGGGGCCGAGCGGGCCCTCCTCAATGTCCTTCCGTCCCTGGCCCGCGCCGGGAACGACGTCGAGGTGGGGGCCCTGTGGGGTCCCTACCCGCTTGCCGTGGCGCTGGAGGCCGAAGGCATCCCGGTGCACCGCCTGGACATCGGACAACGATGGAACATCCCCGGCGGGACCTCCAGGATGGTCCGGCTCCTTCGGAAGGGCCGGTACGACGTGGTCCACGCTCACCTGTTCTTCTCCACGCTCTTCGTGGCCGCGGCCAAGCCATGGACTCCCCACGCGAAACGCGTGGCCACCTTTCACAACCTGGGGTTCGACAGCTATCCACACACCGGCCCGTGGCGCCGGGCCCGGAAATCCTTGCAGCAGTGGTTCACCCGTCGGGGGTTCGATGCCACCACCGCGGTCAGCGCCGAGACCGCCCGCAAGCTCGCCGCCGAGGCGCAGGAGCAGCGCGAC
>DAITPV010000316.1:0-2639 GCA_036833435.1 Actinomycetota bacterium
TGGCCAAGACCGGGACCAGGACGGCGTGCCGGGCCATCACCGGGTTCCCGCCCCTCCGGTCCCTGGCCTCCCAACGGGTCCCGCCCGCCACCGAGGAGGATCGGATCCTCCAGGACCTCGAGTGGGACGTGGACCTGCACACGTTCGACCCGGCAGAGGTGGCGGCCTGGGCCCGCGCCGCGGGGTTCGACGACGTCCGCGTTGAGACCGAGGAGCTGCTGTCGAGCCTGTTCGGATGGGCGGTCCGAACGATGCAGGCCGAGCTTCGCCCCGACCTGTTCGGGAAGCGGTGGATGCGGTTCGCGTTCCGCGGCTGGCGATCCCTGTACCGGCTCGACCAGCTGCTGTATCCCGTCCTGCCGAAGAGCCTGTACTACAACCTCCTGCTGTCCGGTCATCGTCCGGGCTGAGCCGGTGGCCGCCTGGCTGCGCGAGGGGATGTACACGCCCAGGTACTGGGCCATGGGGCTCCGCTACCTGTGGTTCCGCGTGCGGAACCCGCACGTGATCACCAACGGGATGGTGTTCATGGGCCGCGGCGCGGAGATCCGGTGCACCCGAGGGCTGGGCCGCCTGGAGATCGGGCGCCGGGTGTGGATCGGCCGGGGGACGGCGATCCGGTGCCATGAGGGCTCCCTCCGGGTCGGTGACCGGGTGGTGTTCGGGGGTCACGACACCGTGAACTGCTATCTCCACGTGGAGATCGGCGACGACTGCCTGTTCGCCGACCAGGTCTACGTCGGCGACTTCGACCACCGGTACCAGGACCTCGACACGCCCATCCAGCAGCAGGGGATCGTCAAGTCGCCGGTCCGGATCGGGCCGGACTGCTGGCTGGGGGTCCGGTCCACGATCCTCCGGGGGACCACGGTGGGTGAGGGGTCGGTGGTGGGGGCCTCCGCGGTGGTCCGGGGGAGATTCCCGGATCGTTCGGTGATCGTGGGGAACCCCGCCCGCTTGGCCAAGCGTCGGAACGGGTAGAGCCCCCTCAGGGCTCCAGTCGGGAATACCGCGAGCCGATGACCTGTTGTGTGGGGAGCGTACCCGCGTTGAGCGGGGAAGGGATGACCATGAGTGAGTTCATGAAGGGGTCCCGGCCCCGGGAGCTGCCTCGGCCGAACCGGACTTACGGTCCCGGCCGGGTGTGTGCCCACGAGGGCTGCGAGACCCGGATCTCCATCTACAACCGGCTGGAGTACTGCTGGGCCCACATGCCCCGGCGCTTCCCCCTGGTTCGGGGGGAGCGGCGCCGCAAGGCCGCGGCCTAGTCCTTCTTCAGTCCCTCGGGCGCGATCTGTCGCGCGATCTCACGAGCTTCGCCCAGACGGGCGCGGTCCACGAACAACCGGGGTCCCCACTCCATGAACAGCACGTAGGAAACCGTCCCGGGATTCTTGGCCCACCAGGTGATCCCGGCCTCCTCCAGCTTCTCGGCGATGGCGTTGGCGTGCTCGTTGGTGAACTGCCCGAGGTAGACGGTGGTGACGTTGCTCACGACTCGATCGTAGCGCCCTGCCGGCACACCGCGAGCAGATCGAGCGACCGCCGCGCGTCTCGGGTGACCCGGAAGTCCGTCGATCGAACCGTTCGGAGGACCGCCTGAAGCCACCCCGGCTGATCCCGGTAGGGTCGCTTCACCAGACGATGCTGGACCGGCTCACCCAGCGCGGTGTCGAGCAGGGCGAGCCCGGCCCGGTGCTCGATCCCCAGGAGATCCACGCGGGTGAAGTGACCCTTCAACGTTTCTTCGAGCTCGCTGGCGTCGAACTCCCGGACGTGGAACGGGTTGAGCCCCTCGGGGAACGTGGCCCGGTTGGGCGTCGACAGGACCACCGCACCTCCCGGACGAAGCACCCGGCGGCACGCGGTCAGGAACTCCGCGACGCAGGACAGGTGCTCGATGACCTGCAGGCTGACCACGAGATCGACCGATCCCTCCGCCACCGGCAACGAGCACAGGTCGGCCCGAACGAACCAGGGCACCGGATACCTGCTGGACGCATGACGGATCGACTCTGTCTCCAGCTCGAGGGCCAGCACCCGCGCTCGGCCGGAGAGCATCGCAGCGCCGTATCCCTCGCCGGCGCCGGCGTCCACCACCGTGCCGCGGGCGAATCGGGCGGCGAAGCGATAGGCCGCCACGTGGCGTCGGAACCAGTAATTCTCTTCCGGGATCCCCGGCAGGGTCCGCTCGCCGGTGAGCGGGAGGCTCAATCCGCGCAGAATGTCCGGACCCGAGCGACGCCTGCGGGCGGCGGG
The DNA here is from genome assembly GCA_036833435.1 of Actinomycetota bacterium. Lineage (GTDB taxonomy): Bacteria > Actinomycetota > UBA4738 > UBA4738 > CALAEC01 > DAITPV01. The sequence goes on from DAITPV010000316.1 coordinate 2,260, forward strand.
TCCAGCGAGTCGGCGAAAGCTCGAGCGTCCGTCTTCCGGTCGAAGTACACGGCCACGGCGTGGAGGCTGGGGTCGACGCCCAGTGCCTCGGCGGCGCCCTCGTCGCACGCCAGCTCACCGAATCCACCGACGGCCACGCCAAGGTCGCGGACCCGGTTGAACGCCTCGTCGAGCTCCGCGCTACCGGCCTCTGCCACCACCACGTACACGGCCCAGTACCTGCCTCCTTGATCGACCGACTCGGCCGGGCTGGGGATAGCCGCCGGCGACTCGCCGGGGCTCGGTGACTCAGCGGGGCTGGGGCTGGGCGACTCTGCGGGGCTCGGGCTCGCCGTGGCCTGCGGGGACGGGCTGGCCTGGCCGTCCGCGCCGATGGTCAT
>DAITPV010000317.1:0-2628 GCA_036833435.1 Actinomycetota bacterium
GGGGAGGACACCTGGCGCTCGTCGACCCGATCGCCTCCCGGTAAGAGCCCAAACCCACGGGAGGTCAGCGGAGGATGGCCGTCCTGACGCCTCGGGACGCCTCCGCCTGGCACCGGCTGGGGCAGCGGATGGCCCCGGTCATCGAACGGTCGCTCGACCGCGGGGTGCTGGCCAACCGGCGCTCCGGTTCGGTCCGTCGCGACCTCGCGGTGGCGAACCGGTGGGCTGGGGACCTGATGGAGCGGTCGCCGGTCGTGCTCCGCACCGACGTGGCTTCGTTCTACGGGTCGGTGACCCCCACAGTTCTTGCCGAGTGCCTGCTCTGGGCGGGAGCGGATCCCACGGACGCTCGGCGGGCCGCGGACATGCTGGAGGGGTGGGGGAGCGAGGGATACCCGGGCCTCCCCATCGGGCCGCCGGCTTCGGGCTCCATGGCCAACGCGGTCCTCCGGCCGGCCGACGCTGCCCTCTCCGGCTTCCTGCGATGGGTGGACGACTACCTGGTGGGCGTGGCCTCCGAGCGAGCGGCGCTCGAGGCGATCGACCGGATCGACTGTGCCTTCGAGCGACTCGGCCTGGAGCGATCCGAGGGGAAGACCGCGGTGCTGGAAGGCGGGCGTTCCCGACGGTGGCCTGGGGCGCTGTCGTTCAGGGAACGATCTTGCTGATCGGCAGCTCGAGGATGTCGCTGGCCCCGTGGGCCTTGAGGAGCGGGATCAGGGTGTTGACGTTGCGCTTCTCGACTACGGTCTCCACCGCGTAGGCTCCCTCCTCGGCCAGCGGCGACACCGTGGGGGCCTTCATGGCCGGGAGGACCTCGAGAATCTCCTTCAGCCGCTCCTCCGACACGTTGAGCTTGATCAGCGCCCGCTCCCGCGCGGACATGGCTCCCAGCAGCAGGGTGCGAACGTCGTCCATGTCCGGCCGCTTCTCCGGATCCGACGCGGCGGACCGGTTGGCGATCAGCAGGACCTCCGACTCCATCAGCGTCTCGATGATCTTCATCCCGTGGGCCCGAAGCGTCCCTCCCGTCTCCGACACATCCACGATGGCGTCCACGATGTCCGGGACCTTGGCCTCCGTGGCGCCGTAGGACTCGAACACCTTCACCGGGATCCCCAGATCCTGGAAGTACCGCTTGGTGATCTCCGGATACTCGGTGGAGATCCGGCTTCCGGGAGGGAGGTCTGCGGCTCGATCCGGACCCGAGTCCACGGGGACCGCCAGCACCACTCGTACGGGGTGCCCCGGGCCGCCCTTGGCGTAGGTGAGCTCGGCGAGGGTCCCCACGTCCGCCCCGGTCTCCTCGACCCAGTCCCGCCCGGTGATGCCCAGGTCGAAGAACCCGTCCTCCACGTACCGGGGGATCTCCTGGGGCCGGAGGAGCGAGACGCGGTCGATCCGGTCGTCGTCGATGCGACCGTGGTAGTCGCGGTCGGAGCCTCGCCGGACGCGAAGGTCGGCGGCCTCCAGCAGCAGGAGGGTCTGTTCCTCCAGCGATCCCTTGGGGATGACGAACCGAAGCATCAGCTCAGGACCCGGTGGAAGCACGACCGCTCGCCGGTGTGGCACGCCGCCCCCACCTGGTCCACCTTCAGGAGCACCGTGTCGGCGTCGCAGTCGTAGCGCACCTCTCGAACGTGCTGGACGTGCCCGCTGGTATCCCCCTTGCGCCAGAGCTCCTGACGAGACCGGCTCCAGAACCACGTCCGCCCCGAGTCCAGCGTCCGGCGGACCGCTTCCTCGTTCATCCACGCCACCATGAGGACCTCGCCGTTCTCCACGTCCTGGACGACCGCGGGAACCAGCCCGCGTTCGTCGAACCGCAGCTCGTTGGGTTCCATCATCGCCTCACCGGGATTCCGTTCCGCGCAAGGTACTCCTTCACCTGATGAAGCGTGAGCGCGCCGAAGTGGAACCTCGACGCGGCCAGCACGGCGTCGGCTCCACCCTCCGTGAACGCCTCGGCGAAATGCTCGGGGCGGCCGGCGCCTCCCGAGGCAATCACCGGCACCGGGACCGCTCCGGTCACCGCCCGGAGGAGCTCGAGGTCGTATCCCTGGCCCGTGCCGTCGCGATCCATCGAGGTCAACAAGACCTCGCCGGCTCCCAGCTCCGCGGCCCGCTCCGCCCAGGCCACGGCATCCAGCCCGGTGGGGGTGCGCCCGCCCTCCACGACCACCTCCCATCCACCGTTCCGACGACGGGCGTCCAGGGAGATCACGATGCACTGGGTCCCGAACCGCTCGGCGCTTTTCGCGAGGAGGGACGGGTCCCGGACCGCGGCGGTGTTCAGCGAGACCTTGTCGGCTCCGGCCCGCAGCAGCGTCCGGACGTCTCCTTCCGAGCCCACCCCGCCCCCGACGGTCAGCGGGATGAACACCGTCTCGGCCGTGCGCGATACCACGTCCAGCGTGGCCCCCCGCCCCTCGACGCTGGCGGTGATGTCCAGGAACACGAGCTCGTCGGCTCCCTCGGCGCCGTAGCGGGCGGCCAGCTCTGCGGGGTCGCCGGCGTCGATGAGGTCCACGAACCTGGTTCCCTTCACCACCCGGCCGGCGTCGACGTCCAGGCAGGGGATCACCCGGCGAGCAAGGGTCACCTGATCGCCTGGATGGCCCGAGCGAC
>DAITPV010000318.1:0-2627 GCA_036833435.1 Actinomycetota bacterium
GCCCTTCGCGGTCGATCTCCTCGACCAGCTCGCCCGACGAGTCGGTCATCCTGGCGATCGGCGTGGGGCGCCGGTACACGCCTCCCGAAGCCAGCGTGGCGTACGAGGAAGCCATCTCCAGGGGTGTCACCTCCGCGGTCCCCAGGGCCAGCGACGGCACCGCGGGAAGGTCGCTCCGGATGCCCATCCGGTGGGCCAGGTCGGCGACGTCCTCCGGACCGACCTCGTCGATGAGCTGCGCGAACACCGTGTTCACCGAGCTCACCGTGGCCGAGCGAACCGACAGCGAGCCGTACGAGGACCCGCCGTAGTTGCTGACGTCCCAGCCATCGATCGAGATGGTGCTGGGAGCCGAGTAGATGGAGTACTGGCTGATCCCCTCCTCGAGCGCCCGGGCCAGCACGAACGGCTTGAACGCCGACCCCGCCTGCCGTCCGGTCCCTCCCTGGCCGGTGGCCAGGTTGACCTGTGAGCGATCGAAGTCCCGGCCGCCGACCATGGCCAGGATCCCCCCGGTGCGAACGTCCACGGCCACCAGCGATGCCTGCGGGTCGCCCGGCAGGTTCAGCGTGGAGGCAACAGCTTGCTCCGCCGACCGCTGGATCCGGAGGTCGAGCGTGGACTCGATCCGCAGTCCGCCCCGGTACAGCACGTCGTCCCCGTACCGGCGGGCGATGTCTCGCTTGAGGAAGTCGACGAAGTACGGCGACTTGGACACCTCGGGCTCCGGGGCGACCACCTCGACCGGCCGGCTTCGGGCCACCGTCGCCGCGGACTCCTCCGCGTACCCCAGCGTCACCATCCGGTCCAGGACGTAGTCCCTGCGCGTCGCCGCCCCCTCGGGGTTGACCCGAGGCGAGTACGTTGACGGCGCCGCCACGATCCCGGCAAGTGTGGCGGCCTCGCCGAGGTCGAGCCCCCACACGTGGTCGCCGAAGTACTCCTGGGAGGCGGCCTCGACCCCGTACGCTCCCTCGCCGAAGTAGATCTGGTTCAGGTACATCTCCAGGATCTCGTCCTTGGAGAACCGCCGCTCCATCCGGATGGCCATGACCGCCTCGCGGATCTTTCGCCAGATGGTCCGTTCCCGTCCCACGTACCCGGGCGTGGCGTCCTCCAGGGTGGGGCTGCTCACGTTGCGGACCAGCTGCTGGGTGATGGTGGAGGCTCCCTGGAACCGCCCGCCGGTCACGTCGGCCCACAGAGCCCTGAGGATGGCCGTGAAGTCCACTCCGCCGTGGCCATAGAACCGCTCGTCCTCCGCTGCGATGAACGCCTGGCGGACCTGCTGGGGGATGCGGCGAAGAGGGACCACGGTGCGGTCCTCCTCGGCGCTGATCCGGGTGATGAACTTCATGTTGCGGTCGAACACGAACGCCGTCTGTGGAGGAGCGGGCGGATCGTAGGGCAGCGGCGCCAGGAGCGCGGTCACCACCACCAGGACCAGGAGGACGGGGACGGCGACGGCAAGCCTGGCCAACCACCACTTCCAGCCCCGGCGCCACAATGGGGGGCGAGGCTCACGCTCGGGACGGAGGTCCGACCATCGGGGCCCGAAGCCGTTCGCAGACATCAGCCGCCGGAAGTCCCGGCGCACGCGCCGGTCCCCCGTGGCGCGACGGAGCAGGCTTCCGGATCGGCTCATGGGTGGAGGATTCCCCCCATGGGAGAATTCGACACGTAGCGGGCGATCCCCTCCAGAGGATCACTCCGAACGTCGATACAAGGAATGCCGAGGCAAGCAATGCCCTACGACGAGGACAGCAGCCAGACCCTCCAGGAGGCGGACAACCGATTCCGAGCGGCATTCGAGTCCGCCCCGATCGGCATGGCCATCACCGACCTCGAAGGACGCTTCCTGCAGGTGAATCGGGCGCTGTGCGACCTGCTCGGCCGCCCCGAAGGCGAGCTGCTGCGGAGCACGTGGGAGGAGATCACCCACCCCGACGACCTCCCCGCCCAGATCGCCTACGAGCAGAACGCCCTGGCCGGACGGGGCCGCACCTTCCAGATGGAGAAGCGCCACATCCGGGCCGACGGGACCACGATGTGGAACCTGGTGACCAGGTCACTGGTGAGCGACGCGGAAGGCCGCCCCCGGTACTTCCTCTCCCAGGTCGTGGACCTGTCCGCCCACAAGCGGGTCGAGCAGGCTCTCCGCAGCCGCGAGGAGGAGATCCTCAGGCAGCGCGAAGAGCTCTCGGCGCTCCACGAGACCACGCTCGGTCTGATCAGCCGCCTGGAGCACACCAGCCTGCTGGAAGCGATCGTCACCCGGGCGGCCACGCTGATGGGAACGCCGCACGGGTACCTGTACGTGGTCGACGAGGCCGCCGACCAGCTGGTGGTCCACGTGGGCACCGGCCTGTTCGCCGACTACACCGGACACACCCTCGGCCGGGGGCAGGGACTGGCCGGGCGGGTGTGGGTCACCGGCGAGCCGATGGCCGTGGACGACTACTCGTCGTGGACCGGCCGCCGGCCCGAGTTCGGGTTCATCAAGGCGGCGGTGGCCGTTCCCCTCCTGGCCGCCGAGGACCTCGTGGGCGTCATCGGACTGGTCCGTCTCGAGGAGGAGCGCCGGTTCACCGCGGAGGACATCGACCATCGTCTCGATGTAGTCCTGC
>DAITPV010000319.1:0-2624 GCA_036833435.1 Actinomycetota bacterium
GTGGCTTGTACGCGCCGGTGTAGAACACCCGACCCATGTGCAGGAACACCGTGATGGTCATGAGGTGGGCGCCCCACCGGTGGATGTTCCGCACCAGGTCCCCGAACACGATGCCGTTCCGGAGTGTCTCGATGTCGGTGTAGGCCTGGCCCGACGCCAGCTCCGCGGCCGGACGGTAGAAGAACATCAGGAAGATGCCGGTCACCGTGAGGAGCACGAACAGGAAGAACGACAGCCCGCCCAGACAGAACGTGTACGTCAATTTGAGCCCGTGCCGCTTCACCTTCACCGGGTGGAGGTGGTACAGCACGTTGTTCATGGCGGCCAGAGCCCGGTCGCGCTGGGTGTCCTTGTAGCCCTTTCGGAACACGGAGCCGGGACGGAAGATCGAACGCCACGCTTCCGACTCCCGAACCTTATCGAAGACCTCCGCCGGGCTTGGGGGGCGGGGGAGCTTCAGCTTCACGCCGGCTCTTCCGCTCTCTGCGACGTCGGCACGCCGCCCATGGTGCGCCGGCCCTCTGATCCCTCAGGCAGCCTGGCGTAGTACAGGCAGTCGCTGGGGCAGCGCTCCACACACACCGAGCATCGGGTGCAGGCGTTGTCGTCGACCACGAAGATGGCCTCGGCCTGCCGGACCAGGTCACCGGTGGCCGGGTCGGTGGTCTCCTCCACGATGCCGGTGTCCAGCATGAAGATGCAGTTCCAGGGGCACACGTCCTCGCAGGCCCGGCACAGGATGCACGGCTCGGGGTCCAGCATCAGATGCTTGGGGGACTTGACCCCTTCCTTCAGCCACTCGGGGTCGACGGTCTCGACGACGTAGTCCTCGGCGATGTCGACTTCGGTCTTCACGAACGGCATACGTTCACCCCGCTACCGGTACCCACCCGAGTACCGCTCGGACTGCTTCTCGCCACGCAGTCGTCGTCGGATCACCTGGATCTTGTAGGCCGTGACCACGAAGACCCCCGCCCACACGGACAGCCACCCCACGGCCACGATGTCGCGGAAGGTGATCAGGAGGCGGGACCGCCACTCGAGGGTCTGGTCCGCGAAATACAGCCACCAGGAGGGGATCACGGCCAGCGTGATGAGGGCGATGATCGTGATGCCCATCCCGGCGATGAACGCCGAGGTCCAGGACCATTCCCACTCCCGGAGGAAATCCTCGCCGCGGCGGATCAGGGGGCGGAGCCTGCGCTCCATGGCCTTGGGGATGGGCAGCCTCACCGCTTCCGTCTCCTTTCGTTGCCGCGCGGGATTATATCGACGGCCCGCCTGAGGTCCGGGCCGGACCGAGGTCCCGGGGCCCTTGTGAAGTATTTCACAAGCACCGGAACGATTGTCGGCCACGACTCCGGGCTTCGCAACCGACCGGGATACTGGGGGCCTTGGAGTTCGCCGACGCCCTCAGCTCCTGGTGGGCCCCGGCCCTGGCCTTCGCGGCCGGGGTGGTGTCCTTCGCCTCGCCGTGCGTGCTGCCGCTGGTCCCCGGCTACCTGTCGTTCGTGTCGGGCTCTCGGGAGACCGAGGGGTCGAGGCCGCTGCTCCCGATGCTCCTATTCGTCATCGGGTTCGCGATCGTGTTCACCTCGCTGGGGGCGTTCTCCCGGGTGCTGGTGCCGGTGGTGAACTCATCTACCGGCCAGCGGGTGGCCGGGATCCTGGTGATCGTCATCGGGGGCCTGATGCTCCTGTACTCCCTGCGCCTGGGGACCCCGTCCCTGTTTGCCGACCGGCGCCCGCTCCTCTCGCGGGTCCGCCCCGGCCCCGTTGGGGCTCTCCCGCTGGGGATGGCCTTCGCGGTGGGCTGGACGCCGTGCATCGGCCCGGTGCTGGCGGCGATCTTGACCCTGGCCCTGGCGCAGGGAGGGGGGCTGCGCGGGGCGGTCCTGCTGCTGGCGTATTCTTTCGGACTCGGCCTGCCCTTCATCCTGGTCGGCCTGGGGCTGCAGCGGCTGTTGGGAGCCCTCGCGTTCGTGAAGCGTAACTACCACTGGTTCGCCGGAGTGAGCGGTGTGTTCCTGGTGGCCATCGGCGTCCTGCTGGTCACCGACCAGTGGGTGCCCCTGCTGTCCCGTCTGGGCCTGCTGCGCCTGGTGCGCGGGTTCACCCCGCCGATCTGAGGCTAGAATCTCCGGGCCGTTCATGGCGTCCACTTCCGAATCCCTGGAGCGCTCGGTCCGCGCTGTGTGGCGATCGCTCCGCTCCATGCGGACCGCCCTGATCCTCCTGTTGGTCGTTGCGGTGGCCGCCGTGTTCGGCTCGCTGATCCCCCAGGCCCCCATCTCGCTCCAGGCGGTGGCCGCCCTGTACCGCGACCATCCGCTCCTGGCTCGTTTCTACGAAGCCGCGGGCCTGTTCGACGTGTACGGCTCGTGGTGGTTCACGCTGACCTACGTCCTCACGCTGGTCTCGCTGGCCTCGTGCCTGATCCCGCGGACCCGGACGATGCTCCGCGGACTGGGCCAGCGCCCCCAGGCCATGCGGGAGCTCGAGGGGATGCGGCACTTCGCCGAGCGCGTGGTGCCGGTGGCTCCCGAAGAGGCGCTGGCTCGGTCGCATCGGGTCCTTCGCCGCCGCCGGTTCCGGGTCTCCCGCGGCGAGCCGGGGCTGGCCGC
>DAITPV010000320.1:0-2565 GCA_036833435.1 Actinomycetota bacterium
GTCGGCGGCCACGGAGGTAGCCGCGGCGATGGTCGGGTCGCTCGGGATGGGCGGCTCCCTGATCTCCTACGACGCGGTGGCGGAGGGGCCCGTGTCCAGCCGCAACCTGGCTGGGCGGGTGCTCTCGGACGCGGACGGGAAGCAGCGGGTCGAGGAGCTGCTGACCACGCAGAAAGCTGAGGCCGCCGGGGTGCTTTCGGAGAACCGGGACGTGGTCGAGGCGCTGCGGGACGCGCTCCTCGAGCGCGACGAGCTGGTGGGGGAGGAGATCAGCCAGGTGATCGTGGAGGCCCTCGAGGCCCGCCGGGTGGTCAGGCTCCCCGAGCCGCTTCCCCGGACCTGATCAGTCCTCTACCGGCGCGACCGGTTCCTCCGCACGCCAGGGGCAGTCCTCACGGATCAGGGCCGTCCCGGTGCTCACGGCCACCAGCTTCCCGTCGGCGTTCGTGAGCTCCGCAGTGATCACGGCCATCGATCTGCCCCGATGAGTTACCCGTGCTCGTCCGACCAGGTCACGGCCGTCGGGGAGCACCGGGCGCACGAAGTTCACCTTCAGATCGAGCGGGGTGTACACCGTCCGCGGGGGGCACGTGGTCTGAACCGCTCCGGCCATGGCGCTGTCCGCCAGCATGGCGATGGCCCCCCCTTCGACGAACCCCGACGGGCTGCACAGCCACAGGGTGGCCGGGAGGGTGAATGTGCTTGTCCCTTCCTCGACCTCCACCGCCCTGAGCCCGGTGAGGTGGGTGATGGGGGGCGGGGATAGCTCGCCGGCGATCAGCTCGCGCATGACCTCCAGCCCGCTCAACCGGTCCCATACCTCCTGCGAGACCGGCCCCCCGGCGACCTCCCGGAGATAGGGATCGGGGGTGTCGGCGGCCGGCATGACGTGGACGGGAAGCTCGGCGGGAGGCTCCGGCGCCGGGTCGATCGTCGGCAGGATGAAGCACCGAGTGGTCCCGTGAGCCACCGGCCGGCCGTCGCCTCCCGTGATCAGGGTGTCTGCCAGGCCGACGGACTGCCCGACATGGATCACCCGGCCGGGAGCCTCGAGCGTTCGGCCGTCGGGCACCACGGGGCGGAGGAAGCTGAGGGACAGGTCCGAAGTGGTGTACGGGGTGGCCGGGGGAAGGGCCGTCTGGACGGCGCACCCAAGACCTCCGTCCGCCACCATGGCCAGCACGCCGAGCGACAGGAAGCCGGTGGGGACCTGCAGCCACGGCGTGGCCGGCATCTCGAACGTCGCCGAACCCTCGCCCGCTGCCGTGGGGATCATCCCGGTGAGGTGATGGATCGGAGGCGTCGGCCCTCTCCGGTCCAGGAACGTTTGGATCTGTTGGAGCCCTGATAGGCCGAGGAGAGCCGGGTCGGGGAATCCGCCCCGAGCCTGTTCCTCCCAGATGGCCGGGCTGATCGGCGGGGCTTCAGCCGTCGACATCGGGAGCCTCGTCGATGGGGGAAGCCGGCTCGGATGGCTGCCACGGCCGGCCGGGGAGGATCATCGTGGAGCTGTTGGCCAGGGCCGCGGTCTTCCCGTCGGCCGTGAGGATCTCGGCGGTGGCCACCGCGATGCTTCTTCCCCGGTGCACCACGGTCGCTCGAACCTCGAGGGGTTGTCCGTCGGGAACGACCGGGCGCAAGAAGTTCACCTTGAGATCCAGCGTGCCGTACGAGGAGCCGGCGTCGACCGTGGTGAACACCGCGCAGTTCAGGGCGTGGTCTGCGATCAGGGCGATCACCCCTCCGAAGGTCGTGCCGCCAGCGGTGGTGAACCACTGGCTGGCCGGCACGGTGAAGGCCGCCTTGCCCGAGGCCGCCGAGACGATCTCCATCCCGAACAGACGGGCCAGCGGCTCGGGAGGGAGGTCTCCGCGTTCCCACCCGCGCACGATCTCCAGGCCGTCCATCCGGTCGAAGACCTCCTGGGGCAGCACCTCGCCCTCGGCCGGTCGCTGGAAGGGATGAAGCCCTTCGTACTCCGGCCACGGGATCGGCTCGTCGGGCAGCGGGTCTGGGACCTCCGGCAGGCGGACGATCACGTTCCGGCCTACGGCGTGCGCCAGCAGGCGGCCGTGGTCGTCCTCGATGGTCCCGTCACTGACTCCCTGAGACTGACCGGCCTGGATCAGCCGGGACCGAGCGACCAGGCCGCCGGCATCCGGCCGCGGAGGGCGGAGGAAATGGATCGACAGCTCCGAGGTCATCAGGAACACGCCCGGAGGGAACGTCGAGTACAGGGCCCCGCCAAGGGCCACGTCCGCCGGGATCGCAAACACCCCTCCGGTTGGGATCCCCGCGGCGCTCATGAGCCACGGGGTCAGGGGCTGCCGCCACGTGGACACGCCGTCCCCGACGTCCTGGAAGTCGGTGCCCAGCAGGTACCAGATGGGTCCGTACGGGAGGTCCCGCCGGATGAACCGGCGCATCTGCTCGATGCCCGTCAGCCCCAGCAGGCCGGGGTGCTCGAGGTACGCGAATCGTCCACGGACCGGTTCGTCGACGATCACGGTCCGAGCATAGCTCGGATCGTCGCTGAGTGACCGCCGGTCAGTCGGGGTCGACCGA
>DAITPV010000321.1:0-2563 GCA_036833435.1 Actinomycetota bacterium
GCAGATGAGCACGGGCTTCCGGGCCTTCCGAGCAGCGGCCAGCCCGCGTTCCAGGCCGCGGACGTCGCGGATCGCCTCCGCGTAGCAGGCCACCACTCGGGTGGCCGGATCCGCGGCCGCCCAGGCGATCAGGTCACCGAGCCCGAGCACCGCCTCGTTTCCCAGCCCGATGGCCGCCCGGACCCCGACCCCCCGGTCCGAGGCCATCTGGACCATGGACCACACCACCGTCCCGCTCTGGGAGATCACCGTGAGATCACCGGCCCGGGGATCGGGGGGCAGGACGGTTCCGTACGGAGCCACCCGGTCGACGTAGTTGAGGTAGCCCTCGACGTTCGGCCCCAGGACCGGCATCCGGTGCCGGGCCGCCACCTCGGTGAGCCGGCGTTGGAGAGCCTCGCCCTCCTGGCCTGCCTCGGAGAACCCGCTGGAAACGATCATCGCGGAACGGACTCCGGCCCGAGCCGCTTCCTCGGTGACCGCCACGGCCACCCGTGCGGGAACCACGACCACCGCCAGGTCCACGCCGCGGGGAAGCTGTGCGGGCGACGGAACGCAGGGCAGCCCCCATACCTCCTGGTACTTGGGATTGACGGGAAGGATCCGTCCCCGGAACCCGAAGTCACGAAGGCTGGCGTGGATCTCCGGAGCCCAGGAGTCCCGAGCCTCGGACGCGCCGATCACCGCGATGGTCCGGGGGGCGAGCAGGGGACGAAGGGAGCGGGTGCCCATCGCTACCGTTCCGTCGTCGGGTGGCCCACGCCTGAGGGCCGAGTGTACCGGCCGCTCGGCGAACGCGGGCGTGCCGATACACTGCCCCGGTGCGAGCGTTCGTCACCGGCGGGACAGGGTTCATCGGCGGCCACCTGGCCCGTGCGCTCCGAGACCGGGGAGACGAGGTCGTGGCGCTGGTCCGATCGCCGGACCGGGCCGGGGAGCTCGAGGGCATCGGCTGCGAGCTCTGCCCGGGGAGCCTGTCGGCCACCGACTCGCTCACCGACGGCGTGAAGGGCGCCGACGCGGTGTTCCACGTCGCGGCGATGTACAAGGTGGGAATCCCTCGCTCCGAGCGGCCGGTGATGTACGAGGCCAACGTTCAGGGCACGGAACGGATCATCGATGCCTCGGTCAGCGCCGGCGTGCCCCGGATCGTGTACGTCTCCACGATCGGAGCGTTCGGCAACACCCACGGCCAGGTGGTCGACGAGTCGTACCGGCATCCCGGCGACAGCTACCTGTCGGCCTACGAGGAGACCAAGGTCCTCGCCCACCGGGTGGCCGAGGACCGCATCGCCAAGGGCGCGCCGGTGATCATCGTGCAGCCCGGGGGTGTCTACGGTCCCGGTGACACCTCGGATCTGGGGAACCTCATGGATCGGATCCGGCGCGGCAAGCTCCCATTCAAGGTGTTCCCGGAGTCGGGCTTCAACTTCGTGTTCGTCGACGACGCGGTCCAGGGGATCCTCCTGGCCCACGACAAGGGCCGGGTCGGGGAGGCCTACGTCATCGGCGGACAGATGGCCACGATCGGCGAGATGATCGATGCCATCGCCCGGACCTCGGGCCGCCGGCCGCCCCAGCGGACCCTCCCCGGCTGGGTGGTGAAGACCGGGATCCCGTTCGGTCCCATCGTGGGACGGCTCATGGGGGTGGGGCCCAACCTGGCCGAGTCGATTCGCTCGGCCGAAGGGGTGACCTACTGGGCCACCGACAAGAAGGCCCGGCGGGAGCTCGGATACGATCCGCGGGATCTGGAGACCGGGCTCCGACAGACCTTCGCTAGCTGAGGAACACCGGTACCGAATCCATCCACCGGTCGGCGGCCATGGCGATCAGGTAGCCGGCGAACAGCAGCAGCCCGGTGAACAGATGCAGCTGGATGTTCTTCCCCATCGTGGAGAACATGAGCGCGTACGGATCCTCGTAGTCCCGCCGGAGACCCCGGACGCACCGAACGGCGATGGGGATGGTGACCAGGGCGATGATGGCCGGCCGGGCGATCAGGCCGGTCACCGCGAACACCGCGATGAGCCCGTAGGTCACCGCCAGGGCACCGGCATATCCGCGAATCACCGCGTCCTTCGACAACCTCACGGGAAGGGTCCGCTTCCCGGCGGCCGCGTCTCCGGCGCGGTCGGGGACCTCGTTCACGTACAGGACCAGGGCGATGAGGATGGCCACGGGGATCGACAGCAGCCCGGCCTCCAAGCTGTACCGCTGAGCCTGAACGAAGTACGCCCCCAACAGCATGATGGGCCCGAATCCCAGGGCCACGGTGACCTCCCCGATCCCCCGGTGGACCAACCTGAACGGCGGCGCCGTGTAGATGATCGAGATGACCACCCCGGCGACCCCCAGCCAGAACAGCTCCCAGAAGCCCCGGCTGGCGGCCAGGTACAGGCCGATGCCGATGCCCGCGGCATAGAAGCCCGCCGACATGAGCGCCATGGTCCGCAGGCTCATGAGGTCGTAATGGATCACCCGTGAGCCTCCGCTGAACTGGGTGGGCGTGGTGTTCGCCGCGTCGGCTCCGCTGAGGGTGTCGAACACGTCGTTGGCCACG
>DAITPV010000322.1:0-2561 GCA_036833435.1 Actinomycetota bacterium
GGCCCAGGTCGTCGGCCCGGGCATTCATCACCGCGGTGAGGGCCAGGATGAATTCCCGCCCCGCGGCCATGAGATGCTCCACTGCCTCCGGACGGGCGTTCCCGGTCACTGTGAGGAACATGCCCACCGGGCAGAACCCCACGGGGCACACGTGATCCTTCTCTTTCTCCTGCTTGCTGGTGGACCGCTTTGTCTGGGCCATCGCTCCTCCTACCTCCGTCCTGCCCGAGCCGTACGGCTCGGCTTCTCGGCGAACCTGATCTCCAGCCCGTCCTCGGTGGCCCTGGCCTGGTGAACCTCCAGGCGCTGGAGTGCGGCGGGCAGGATGATGTTCCGCTTGTAGGAACCGACCCTGACGTACAGCTCGTCTCCCTTTCGGAAGATGTCCAAGTCTCCGCGTTCGGCGAACGGCAAGCGCATCGACAGGACGTACCACGGTCCTTTCTTCCGGACCCGGATCGGCTGGTCCCGGTGGAGGACCTCGGTGACGTCGCGCTCGCCGTACACCTCCTCCCCCATCCGCTCCAACAGGTCCATGCCTACCATCTCCTGGTCGAACAGCCGGGCCTGGAGGATCGGGACGGGCTGGAAGGACTCCTCGATGGTGGCCAGGTGCTCGGCCTGGATCTCCTTCCACTTGCCGAAGTACGGGTCGCTGACCTCGTCCGGGATGATCCGGTTTGCCACCACGGCGTCGACCCGGTAGCCGAACAGGTTCAGGTACGTGTAGGTCCGGCGAGCCTCGGCGATCACCATCTTCTCGGCGTTGACCACTAGGCGAACCGAGGCGTTCTTCTCGTCGGTCAGGAGCTTGCGCACCACCTCCAGGTTGCGGTGCAGCCGCTCCACCGCCGCGAAGATCCGGTCGTCGGGGATGGGCATGCTGGTGACCCTGGTGAGCACCGGGCGGATGGTCTTCACCACCCCGCGCTGGATGGGGAAGATCCGCTCGATGTACCAGTTCATGACCTCCGGGAGCGACAGGAGCCGGAGGGTCTCGGCCGTCGGAGCACAGTCGATCACCAGGAGGTCGTACTTCCCGCTCTCGGCGTGCCGGCGCATGTCCGTGAGGCTGAAGATCTCGTCGAGCCCGGGGATCACCGAGAGCTCCTCGGCCTCCACGGTGTCCACCCCCATCCAGTTCAGGAGGGAGATCACGTGCTCCTGGATGTCTCGCCAGTTGGACTCCAGCCTGGCCTGGGCGTCGATCTGCTCCGCCCACAGGTTCTCGGCCAGCTGATGCTCCTGGTCTCCCAGGGGCTCATCGAACGAGTCGGCCAGCGAGTGAGCGGGATCGGTGCTGGTGACCAGGGTGCGATGGCCGGCCTTGGCGGCCCGGACCGCCGTGGCCGCGGCCACCGTGGTCTTCCCCACGCCGCCCTTCCCCGTGAACAGGAGGATCCTCATCGAGGGCCCATGGTATCGCTCAACCTTCCACCCTCTTCTTGAGCCCCTCCAGCGCCGTGTTGATCGCGGTGCGATCGGCGCGCCGCTTCAGGAACCCGGGGACCGGGACGCCCAGCTCCACGGCCAGCCGATACGTCACCTTGGTGTCTCCGTTGAGCGGCTCGAGCTCGTACGAGCCGGTGATGTCCTTCAGCGCTCCGGTGGCCTCCACCGTGGTCCACGCGACGCCGCGGTCGTTGTCCTCGTACTCGTACTGAAGCGTGTACGTCGCGGAGAAGCCCATGGCCGAGAACTCGTAGGCCACCTGGCTGGCCCGACCCCCGCCGTCCCGCTCGCGGACATCGGCGGAGCGGATGCCGTCCACCCACTCCGGGTAAGACTCGAAGTCTGCGATCACCTTCATGATCTCCCCCGGCTCCGCGTCGATCTCGGTCGAGCCCTCGGTCTGTTCGGCCATGTCCCCTCCTGTTTCCCTAGGTTCCGGTGTCGTGAACCCACGGCTTTCCGGTCTCCCGGAAGTGGCCCACGTTCACCAGCATGCATCGGCCGATCGGGATCCGGTCCACCAGAGGCTGATGGACGTGGCCGAAGAACGACCACCGGGGCTGGTGATCGTTGATGTACGACACCAGCCCGGTCGAGCCGGGCTCGAACCGCCGGCCCAGCACGTCGTACACCAGCCAGGGGATCCGGGGAGGCTGGTGGGTGCACACCACGTCGACGGGCCCCAGCCCCTGCAGCTTGCGGTCGTACTCCTCCGGATCCACCTCGCCGGGGACGAACAGCGGCGTGCGCAGTCCTCCTCCCACGATCCCCACCCGGTCCCCGTCCAGGTCGATGACCTCGCCGTCGACGAACCGGACCCCGGGACGCTCGAAGGATCGGAGCATCTCGGGGATGTCCACGTTGCCGTAGGTCACGAACGAGTTGTCCGGCAGGGCGTCGAAGACACGCTGGTACTCCTCGTAGGCCAGCACCCCGAACCGCTCCCGGAGCTCCGGCTCGTTGGGTGCGTGGCGTCGCATCACCTGGCGGGCTTCGTCGTACCGGCCCCGAGCCCGGAGTCCCGCAGCCTCGGCCACCGGCTCCCGGCCGAACACCTCCACCAGGATCCCGTCCATGGTGTGGTAGTCGAGGACGTTGATCAGGTCGCC
>DAITPV010000323.1:0-2560 GCA_036833435.1 Actinomycetota bacterium
GGCTGTTCCTGGCCCAGCTGGCGGTGGACGAGTCGTGGGCCATCGCCCACCTGGGAGGGGGCCGGTACGACCGGGGCCGCCTGATCGGCGCCGGCGTGGTCCTGTACGTGGCCTGGGTCGCCAGCACAGCGGTCGGGGCGCTCGGGGCGGAGCTGTTCGGCGATCCCGACGCCCTCGGCCTGGACGCCGCGTTCCCGGCGCTGTTTCTGGCTCTCCTGTGGCCCCAGGTCCGAGACCGGCGCTCCGCAATGGCCGCGGTCCTGGGAGCGGCCATCGCTCTAGCGCTGACTCCGGTGACCGCCCCCGGCGTTCCGATCATCGCGGCTGCGGCGGCGTGCCTGGTGGGAGTGGGGAAAAGATGAGCCAGGCCTGGGTGGTCGTCGTGGTGGTGGGGGTGGCCACCATCGCCATCAAAGGAGCGGGCCCCGTGCTGCTCGGCGGGCGAGAGCTTCCGGCACCCATCGCTCGGGTGGTCGGGCTTCTGGCTCCGGCGCTTCTGGCCGCGCTGGTGGTGACCCAGGTGTTCGCCGACGACACCGACCTGGTGCTTGACGAACGGGTGATCGGTCTGGTGGCGGGGGCCGTGGCGCTGCTCCTTCGGGCGCCGTTGCTCGTGGTGGTGGTCGTGGCCGCCGCGACCACGGCGTTGGTGCGCCTGGTGCTCTAAACGGCTGCACCATATCTCCACATGTACCGCAACATCCCTCGACGGACGCGCACCTAGACTGGACCCATGGCCCGTCAGACGATCCTCGTGGTCGAGGATGAGGCCACGATCGCCTCTTCGATGGCGGCCCGGCTGCGGAAGGAGGGCTTCGAAGCCCACGTGGCCGAGGACGGCCCCAGCGGCATCGCGCGCTGCCGCGACCTTCGCCCCGACCTGGTGGTCCTGGACGTGATGCTTCCCGGGGTCGACGGGCTGGAGGTGTGTCGGGAGATCCAGCGAGCCCGGCCGGTGCCGGTGCTCATGCTCACCGCTCGAGACTCGGAGACCGACGTGCTGGTGGGGCTGGGGGTTGGGGCGGACGACTACATGACCAAGCCGTTCAGCCCACGCGAGCTGGTCGCTCGGGTCAAGGCCCTGCTCCGTCGGGTCGATCGGGCGCCGCCTCCCCCTCGCGAGGCGGTGCGGGTCGGCCGGCTGGAGATCGACCCACCCCGTCGGGAGGTGCGTCGGGACGGGACGGACGTCCACCTGACCCCAACCGAGTTCGACCTCCTGTACGCCCTGGCCACCCGGCCCGGCGTGGTCCTGGACCGAACCAGGCTCCTCATCGACGTGTGGGGCTATCGGGATGGTTCGGGGGCGAGGACGGTCGACTCCCACGTCCGGGCGTTGCGAAAGAAGCTCGGTCCCGGCGTGATCCGGACCGTCCACGGCGTGGGGTACGCCCTGGAGGCGTCATGAGACCGCTGGATCCCCTGTCGTCGATCAAGTTCAAGCTTGGGGTGGTGATCGTTGCGGCCGTGGGCGTCACGGTCCTGGTGCAGGGCCTGGGGCTTCGGGCCGAACTCCCGCTGTTCCTGGTTGGGCTGATCTCGGCGGTGCTGGCTCTGGCCATGGTCCAGGTCCTGGCCAGAGGGATGACCTCTCCGTTGAGAGAGATGGTGGGAGCAACCCGAGCGATGGCCCGGGGCGACTACTCGCGAAGGGTCAGGGCCACGTCGCGAGACGAGGTCGGCGAGCTGGCCCGAGCGTTCAACACCATGGCCGCCGAGCTCGCGGAGATCGACCGCCTCCGCCGTGATCTGATCGCCAACGTGTCTCATGAGCTGCGCACGCCGATCAGCGCGCTTCAGGCGGTCCTGGAGAACCTGGTCGACGGGGTGGAGCCCACGGATCCCGCCACCCTCCGGACGATGCTGGCGCAGGTGATCCGGCTTGGACGTCTGGTCGAGCAGCTCCTCGACCTCTCGCGTCTCGAGGCGGGGACCGTCCCGTTGGAGCGCCGGACATTCACGGTGGCCCCGGTCCTCGAGCAGGCTGCGGACGAGTCGCGGGTCGCTGCGGGGCAGGGTACCGACCGCGACGTGCGCCTCACCGTCCGGGTGGAGCCCGGAGACCTGGTGGCCGACGGAGACCCCGAACGCATCCATCAGGTGGTGGCCAATCTGCTTGAGAACGCCGTGCGTCATTCCCCGGTCGGCGCAGAGGTCTCGCTCGTGGCGCGCCGCGACAATGGCAAGGTGCGCATCGAGGTCGTCGACCAGGGGCCCGGGATCCCCGAGCGCGAGGCGGATCGGGTCTTCGAGCGCTTCTACCGAGCCGACGCCGCTCGAGCGTCGGGTGATGGGGGAAGCGGCCTGGGCTTGGCCATCGCCAGGTGGATCGTGGACCTCCACGGCGGGAGCATCCGAGCGGAGCGGAACGCTCCCTCCGGATGCCGCATGGTCGTTGCCCTCCCTGGAGGAGCGTCGTGAGCACTGAGGCTCAGCCCATCGTTGGCGCATGGGTCGGGGAGCGGCGCTCGGCCGATCCGGCGTTCCTGTTGACCGCCTCGGGAGCTGCCCTCCTCGCAGCCGCGGTGCTGCCGGAATCCAGGCCCGGCCTCGGCCTCAC
>DAITPV010000324.1:0-2557 GCA_036833435.1 Actinomycetota bacterium
AGCATGGACGCGGATGCTTGGGAGATCGAGCAGCCCTGCCCCTCGAAGGTGATCTCAGCGAGCGCGCCGTCCGCCACACGTGCGTGGATGGTGATCTCGTCGCCGCATAGCGGGTTGTTGCCGTGCTCCGAGACGGTGGCGTCCGCGAGCTCGCGCTTGTTCCGCGGGTTCTTGTAATGGTCGAGGATGACTTCCTTGTAGAGGTCGTCGAGCGACATCAGCCGAAAACCCTCTCGGCGATGGTCAGCCCGTCCACCAGGGCGTCCACCTCTTCCCGGATCGAATACACGTGGAAGGAGGCGCGCACGGTGGCAGGGACTCCCAACCGGCGCATCAGGATCTGGGCGCAGTGGTGGCTGGCCCGCACCGCCACGCCCTGCGATCCGAGGACCTGAGCAAGGTCGTGGGGGTGGATGTCCTTGTACCAGAACGAGATCGCCCCACCCCGGGCATCGGGATCCATGGGGCCATGGATGGTGGCCCCGGCGTCTCCGAGGCGCTCCAGCGCGTACGCGGTGAGCTCCCGCTCGTGGTCGCGGACGTTCTTCATGCCGATGTCGGCGAGGTAGTCCACCGCTGCCCCCAGTCCCACGGACTGAGCGATGTTCATCGTCCCGGCCTCGAACTTCAGCGGAGGCTCCTTGTACGTGGAGTGGTCGGGGTGGACCTCCACGATCATCTCGCCGCCGCCGAGGAAGGGATCCATGGCCTCCAGGAGGTCCAGCCGGCCGTACAGGCCGCCGGAGGCCGTGGGACCGAGCATCTTGTGCCCGGAGATCGTCAGGAAGTCGATGTCCAGCTCCGACACGTCGACGGGGTTGTGGGACACGAACTGTGCGCCGTCGACCACCACCACCGCCCCTGCGTCGTGAGCCAGCTCCGCGATCTCCCTGAGCGGCGGAAGCGTCCCCAGGACGTTGGACTGCCCGGTCACCGCCACCACCTTGGTTCGCCCGGAGATGGCGTCCCGGAAGGCGTCCAGCTCCACCAGGCCTTCCTCGGTGATCGGCACGTACCTGAGAATGGCCCCGGTGTCCCGGGCTGCCAGCTGCCACGGCACGATGTTGGAGTGATGCTCCATCTCGGTGAGGACGATCTCGTCGCCCTCGCGAAGGAACTTCCGCCCCCAGCCATGGGCCACCAGGTTGATCGACTCGGTGGTCCCCCGGTTGAACACCACGCATCGCGGGTCGGGGGCGCCGATGTGGGCGGCCACCTTCTCCCGGGCGGTCTCGTACATGGAGGTGGCCTCCTCGCCGAGCTCGTACACCGCCCGATGGATGTTGGCGTTGTGGCGCTCGTAGTAGTTCGTGACGGCCTCGATGACCTGCCGGGGCTTCTGCGACGTGTTGGCGCTGTCGAGGTAGACCAGGGGCTGCCCAGACATCGTGCGAGACAGGATGGGGAAGTCTTGGCGTAGCTTGGCGGGGTCCAATCCGATCGTCTCCTCGACTCTGGCCAAATCGTACGCTCCCTACGTCGAGGCCCGCTCGGGCTCGGCGTGGTCGGTCTCGGCCTCGATCCCCAGCTCTTCCCGGAGCCCCTCGTAGCCCGTTCCCTCCAGCTCCTTGGCCAGCTCAGCGCCACCCGACTTCACGATGCGGCCGCCGATCAGGACGTGGACCCGGCCCGGGGTCACGTAGTTCAGGATCCGCTGGTAGTGGGTGATCAGCAGGATCCCCAGATCCGGGCCTGCCAACTGGTTGATCCCACCCGCCACCGCCTTCAGGGCGTCGATGTCCAGGCCGGAGTCGGTCTCGTCCAGGATGGCGATCTGCGGCTCGAGCACCGCGAGCTGGAGGGTCTCCATCCGCTTCTTCTCTCCGCCGGAGAATCCCTGGTTGACGTACCGGCGGACCATGTCGTCCTCCACCCCCACCAGGGCCATCTTCTCCTTGAGGATCTTCCGGAACTCCAGGGCGGAGATCTTGTGCTCGTCGTCCCCGGTGGGGTTCTTCACCGCGTTGTACGCGGAGCGCAGGAAGTTCACCACGCTGACGCCGGGCACCTCGACCGGATACTGGAACGCCAGGAACAGCCCCCGGCGGGCTCGCTCATCTGGGGTCACGCCCAGTATGGGCTCGCCGCGGTACAGGACGTCTCCCTTGGTGACCGTGTAGCCGGGACGGCCCATCACCACACCGGCGAGCGTGGACTTCCCCGATCCGTTGGGACCCATCAGCGCGTGGACCTCGCCCTGGCGAACGGTGAGGTTCACCCCACGGAGGATCTCGTTGCCACCAACCGCGACGTGCAGGTCGCGGATCTCAAGCGTTGCAGTGTCGTCAGCCATCGATCTCCACCTTCACTTCGTCGTCTTCAACCTTCACCGCGTATGCGGGCACCGGGAGGGTGGCCGGGAGACTGCGCGGCTTCCCGGTCTCCAGATCGAACACCGACCCGTGTCGGGGGCACTCGATCGTCTCCATGTCCGGGTCCACTTCTCCTTCGTGCAGGTACGCCTGGGCGTGCGAGCACACGTCGCCCAGAGCTCGGAACCCGTCCTCGCCCAGGTTGACCACGGCGATCTCGTGGCCCTGGACCTCGAACCTCCGGG
>DAITPV010000325.1:0-2511 GCA_036833435.1 Actinomycetota bacterium
GTCGGTGGATGCCGTCCCCGGGCGGATGGAGCGCGTGGACGCGGGCCAGCCGTTCACCGTGGTCGTCGACTACTCCCACAAGCCGGGAGGGCTGGACAGCGCGCTTCGGTCCGCCCGAGACCTGGCCGCGGGACACCGGATCATCGCGGTGTTCGGGTGTGGCGGCGACCGGGACCGCGCCAAGCGTCCGGTGATGGGCGAGGTGGCCGCCACGCTCGCCGATTTCACCGTGATCACCAGTGACAACCCGAGGTCTGAGGACCCCCGGGCCATCATCGCGGAGATCGAGCCCGGCGCTCGGCGCGGCGGTGGCCGGTTCGTGGTGGAGCCCGACCGCCGCCTGGCCATCCGGGAAGCGCTTGTCGATGCGGATGCCGGCGACGTCGTGGTGATCGCCGGCAAGGGAGACGAGACCGGCCAGCAGTTCGCCGATCGCACCATCCCGTTCGACGACCGCCGGGTGGCCCGCGAGGAGCTCGAGGCGATGCTGGGGGTCGAGCCGTGAAGGCCAGACCGCTGAGCTCGGTGGCCCGCGCTGTCGATGGACGGCTGGTGGGCGACGACGTGTGGGTCACGGGCGTGGCCACCGACAGCCGGTCCGCTGAGCCCGGTCACCTCTTCGTTGCCCTGGACGGCGAGCGGGTGAACGGTCACCGGTTCGTCGGGGAGGCGTTCGTCCGGGGGGCCGCCGCGGCATTGGTCTCCGACACCAGCTCGGGCGACCGGCCCGTGGTGGTCGTGGAGGAGACGGACAAGGCGCTGCGCGACCTGGCCTCCGACGAGCGGGCCTCGATGGGCGCGGAAGTGGTGGGGATCACCGGGTCCACCGGGAAGACTTCCGTCAAGGACCTTACCGCCGCGGTCCTGGGGGCCAGGTACCGGGTCTCGGCCAGCCCGCGTTCGTTCAACACGGAGGTGGGGGTGCCGTTGACGCTGCTCAATGCCCCGCCGGACGCGGAGGTGGTGGTGGCCGAGCTGGGCAGCCGCGGCCCCGGTCACATCGCCGCGCTGTGCCGCATGGCCCAGCCGTCCATCGGCGCGGTGACCAACGTCGGGACGGCCCACATGGAGATGTTCGGCTCGCCGGAAGCGGTAGCCGACGCCAAGGCGGAGCTGGTGGAGGCCCTTCCCGAGTCCGGCACCGCGGTCCTCAACGGCGACGATCCCGTGGTCAAGACGTTCGCCGGCCGAACCCGAGCTCGCCCGCTGGTCTACGGAACGGGAGAGGGCGCCGAGGTTCGCGGCGAGGACCTGAGCCTGGACCGCCTGGCGCGTCCGTCCTTCACGCTCCGGGCCCCGGGGGGCACCGAGCGGGTGGAGCTGGCGGTCTCCGGTGAGCACATGGTGTGGAACGCGCTGGCCGCCGCGGCGTGCGGGATCGCCCTGGGGCTGTCGCCCGGCGAGTGTGCCGCCGCCCTGAAGGACGCCGAGGTGTCGTCGTGGCGGATGGAGGTCGCGGAGACCGGGACGGGGTTGCGGGTGGTCAACGACGCCTACAACGCGAACCCCGCGTCCGTGGCCGCCGCCCTCAAGGCGGTGCGGTGGATGAGCCACCCCGCCGGGTCACCCGGTGACGGGCGGGCCATCGCGGTGCTCGGGGAGATGGCCGAGCTCGGTCCGATCTCGGACCGGGAGCACGAGCGGGTGGGAGAGCTGGTGGCTCGCCTGGGGATCGATCGCCTGGTGGCGGTGGGCCCGGGAGCCCGGCTGATCGCGGTGGGAGCTCTCCGCGAAGGCGTGGAGGCGGATCGGGTCACCACCTGTGACGAGGTTTCTGAGGCGGTCGCCGCGGTCCGGGCCTTCGCTCGGCCGGGCGACGTGGTGCTGGTGAAGGGGTCCCGGGTGGCCGGGCTGGAACGCGCGGCCGCCGCCCTCCTGGAGGACGACCGCCCGGCCGGTGACCGTTGACCAGCGTCCTGATCGCCGCGGCGATCGGCCTGTTCACCACGCTGCTGTTCACGCCGGCGGCCATCCGCCTGTTCAGGGTTCTGGGGTGGGGCGAACGGGTCCGGGAAGCCGGTCCTCACTACCCGCAGCACCAGGAGAAGATGGGCACGCCCACGATGGGCGGCCTGGTGATCCTGGGGGCCCTGGGGTTCGCCTACCTGGCCACGGGGCTGGTGTTCGGACGGATCACGGTGACGGGGCTCCTGGTCCTGGCCACGGGAGCCGCCCTGGCGCTCCTGGGGTTCGTCGACGACCTCCTCAAGGTCCGCCAGCAGCGATCGCTGGGCCTGGGGAAGACGGCCAAGCTCGTCGGACAGGCGGTGATCGCCGTGGTGTTCGCGCTCGGCATCACCGAGCTGGCCGGAGTGTCCACCGAGCTCTCGTTTATCCGTGACACGGGCTTCGACCTCGGGGTGGCCTTCTTCGTGTGGGTGTTCATCATCATGGCGGCGTCCTCGAATGGCGTGAACCTCACCGACGGGCTCGACGGGCTGGCCTCGGGCTCCACGGCCATGGTGTTCGCCGCGTACGTGATCATCACGTTCTGGCAGTTCCGTCACACCT
>DAITPV010000326.1:0-2500 GCA_036833435.1 Actinomycetota bacterium
TTCGAGGCCCTGGGTCTCGGCAGGGAACGCGACATGGCCGCCTCCGCGCTTCCGTACGGCGACCGCCGGCTCCTCGAGGTGGCCCGGGCCCTGGCCTCGCGACCCACGCTGCTGGTCCTCGACGAGCCGGCCACCGGGCTCACCGCCGAGGAGCTGCACCGCCTGGCCGGTCTGCTCGGACGGCTGCGGGACGCGGGCGTGTCCGTCCTCCTCATCGAGCACAACATGGAGTTCCTGATGGAGCTGTGCGACCGGGTCACGGTGCTGGACTACGGGCGCAAGATCGCCGAAGGCACTCCGGGCGAGGTCCAAGCCGATCGCCGGGTCATGGAGGCGTACCTGGGGGTGGCCGCGGGATGAGCGTGACCGATCCGGGCGCGGCGGTCGGTGACAGGTCGACGAACGGAGCCCCGCTGTTGCGCGTGTCGGCGTGCACGTGCGCCTACGGCCCGGTGGTCGCGTTGCGAGACGTGGACCTCGAGGTCCGTCGCGGCGAGGTTGTATGCATCCTCGGCGTGAACGGCGCGGGGAAGACCACGCTGTTGTCGGCGATCGCGGGCCTAGTGCGGCCGACCAGGGGCCAGGTGGCGATCGACGGCGAGAATTCGGTCGGAGCCCGGCCCGAGCAAGTGGTCCGGCGAGGCGTGGCCCTGGTTCCCGAGGGACGGCAGCTGTTCGGCACACTGTCGGTGAAGGACAACCTGCTGATGGGGGGTTACTCGGGCCGGAAGGATGGGGCCGCCCTCCGCGGAACGCTCCACGAGGTGTACGAGCTGTTCCCGGTGCTCTCCGACTTCGAGGGCCGTCCGGCGTCCAGCCTGTCGGGAGGCGAGCAGCAGATGCTGGCCATCGGCCGGGCCCTGATGAGCCGGCCTCGGTTGCTCATGCTGGACGAACCGTCCTTGGGCCTCGCTCCGATGATGGTGCAGCGGGTCATGGACCTGGTGAGCCGCCTGGCCGACCGGGACCGGGGGGTGCTGTTGGTGGAGCAGCTCGCACGCGTGGCCCTTCAGGTCGCCCACCGTGGTTACCTGCTCGAGGGAGGCCGGGTGGTTCTTTCGGGCAGCAGCGCCGACCTGCAGGCCAACGACCGGGTGCGGGAGATCTACATGGGTGTTCGGAAGGACCAGCCCGGGATATCCTGAGGTCCCACCCGAAAGAAGGTCTCGATGGAAGAGCGCCGCCCAGAAGTCATGCCTCCCGATCAAGTGCCGTCCGAAGGTCAACCACAGCCCGGAGTGCAGGAGGGCGAAGAGGAGGTCGTGGCCCGTCCGGCCAAGCTCATCCGGATCGCGTCGATGATCCGCGAGCTGTTGGAGGAGACCCGCCGTGCTTCCCTGGACGACCAGGGAAAGAGCCGGCTCCAGGAGATCTACAACCGTTCTATCGCTGAGCTCCAGGACGCACTGACACCCGACCTCCGCAAGGAGCTCGAGACCCTGGCCACGCCATTGCAGGGCGGGTCGTCGGAGGCGGAGCTCCGCGTGGCCCAGGCCCAGCTCCTGGGGTGGCTGGAGGGGCTGTTCCACGGGATCCAGGCCGCGCTCTGGGCGCAGCACATGCAGGCCCAATCGGCGCTGGAAGAGATGCGCCGCCGAGGGCTTCCCGCTGGGATCCCCGGCGCCAAACGCCTACCGGGGGGGCCGCAGGAAGGTGGTCCGCAGGAAGGCGAGCCGCAAGGGCCGCCGGGCCAGTACCTGTAGTCCTTCATCCAGTCCCGGATAATCGGCGCCGTGCACCTGATCCACGTCGTCGCCGGTTGGTCCGTCGTCGGTGCCTTCGGCCTCTTGTGGCTGTGGGGGCTGGTGACCTGGATCATCCGCCGCGGCCCGGGCCGCCCGTTCTGGTGGGTGCTGGGCTTCGTCCAGGGCGCCGTGCTCATCCAGGCGTTCGTGGGCGTTGTCCTGCTGATCATCGGGGGGCGGGCTTCGCTCCTCCATTACGTGTACGGAGCGATCTTCCCGGCCCTGGTGTTGGGCGTGGCCCACGTGCTGGCCCGTGAGGCCTTCTCGAGCCGCCCGTGGGCGCCGTTCGCGCTGGCCTCGTTCTTCTGCTTCGGGCTCACGCTGCGAGCACTGATGACGGGCTTCGGAGTGCCGTAAAGGGGCGTCTGTTAACCTTGTTGTCCGTTTACAGAAGGACGGGAACCGAGTGGCGAGAAGGAGACGAGGGCGGCCGCCTCCCAGGCGATCGGGGACCAGACGGCCGGTTACCGCTGCAGAGCGGGCCAAGCGCGAGGATCGCGCCGGTCCCAAGAAGGAGAACACCATCCAGGTGGAGGGCACGATCGTTGAGGCCCTGCCCAACACCATGTTCCGGATCGACCTTGAGAACGGGCACCGGATCCTGGGTCACATCTCCGGGAAGATGCGCAAGCACTACATCCGGATCCTGCCTGGAGACAAGGTGACGGTGGAACTCTCGCCGTACGACCTCACCCGCGGCCGGGTGACGTACCGGCACCGGTAGACGAACCCCCCATAAATGGAACCGCCGGAGT
>DAITPV010000327.1:0-2497 GCA_036833435.1 Actinomycetota bacterium
GGCCAGCCGGGTCGATGCCGGGGCCCGGGTCAGGAACGCCGTGCTGGCCGAAGGTGCCCGGGTGGCACAGGGGGCCACACTCGACGGTCTCGGGGTCCGGCCCGGTGAGGTGGCCGCGGCCCATGCGTAGAGGTCTCCTCCTGCTCGTCGTGCTGGTCGCGACATCGATGCCGGGAGCCGATCCCGCTCAGGCCTCCGGGGTGTTCACGTTCCGAGGCTCGGGCTATGGGCACGGGATCGGCCTCAGCCAGTACGGCGCCCTGGGCCTGGCGCGGATGGGGTGGCCGCCGGCCAAGATTCTTCGCCACTTCTACACGGGTGTGAAGGTCGGTCGCCTTCCGCCCGCCGATCCGATGATCCGGGTGGGGCTCCTGCAGAACGCCGGTTCCGTGGCCCTCCAGGCCGTGTCGGGAGGGTTCGATCTCCTTCTTCAGAGCGGGCAGACGGTGGAGAGCGTGCCGGCCGGAGCCCGGCGAACGGTGGAGATCACCTCGGACGAGCACTTCCGCGTGGTCCGCCCCGACGGGACGGTGGTGGGAGACACGACGTGGGGCGGGCGCGCCGATCCCCTGGTCGCCAGGCCCACCGGCGGGCGCATCCAGGTGCCTGCGTGGGGGCACGTGATCGGTCGCGGTGAGGTGTGGCTCGAGATCGCCGGACAGGGTGCCGCCCACGTGGTGGCCCTGGTTCCGGTGGAGGAGTACGTGTACGGGATCTCGGAGGTCCCGTCATCGTGGCCCGACACCGCGCTGCGGGTCCAGGCCATCGCCGCCCGCACGTACGCGTACTGGCGCCTGGCCGGTGGGCTCCGGGCCGGATGCGCGTGCGACGTGTTCTCCTCGGTGAGCGACCAGACCTACACCGGATGGGACAAGGAGTCCGGATCCGGGGGCGACCGGTGGGTCGGAGCGGTCCGGTCCACCGACCGAACGGTGGTTACCTATGCGGGCAACCCCATCTACGCCGCCTATTCGTCGTCCAGCGGTGGGCACACGGAGGACATCGAGGTGGCCTGGCCCGGCGCTCAGGCCCTTCCGTACCTCCGGGGGGTCTGCGACCCCGGCGACCATGTGCAGGACAACCCCAACCGCACGTGGGCCGCGACGCTCGACGCGGCCGCGGTGACGAACGGCTTGCGACCGTACACCGGTGACATCGGCACCGTCACGAAGTTCGGCGACTCCGCGCTCGGCGTCTCGGGCAGGATCTCCACGGTTCGGGTGACCGGGACCGCCGGAAGCGCGGTGGTGGCGGGAGCTGATGTGCGGGTGGGCCTGGGGCTGAAGAGCACGCGCTTCGCCGTCAACCGGGACCTCACGATCACCGGGGACATCCGGGTGGCGTATGACCGACTGGGGTGCCGCCCGGGCCGGGCCACCGGTCCGGATCGAGCCGTCCGGGGCGGACGCGTTCAGCAGTTCGCGGTGGGCCGGATCTACGACAACGACCGGCGGAACAAGGTGGTGTGGCTGCACGGGAAGGTCCTCGGCGCCTACGTCCAGCGAGGGGCCCACTCCGGACGCCTGGGCCTGCCGATCCGAACCCAGCGGGTGAAGCGGGGGACCAGAGGGCTGTTCGAGGGCGGAACGGTGACCTGCGCACCCGGCTGCCGGGTGCGGCTCCGCTAGACGCCGTTCGGCTCGGGAGCCAGGCCCCCGGCCCGGAACTGCTGGACGAAGGACTCGGCCACCGTCACCGCGTCGCCGGCGTTCGCGTCGGCGCCGGGGTCACACTTCTGGATCTTCCGCCAGGCCACCAGGTCGAAGCTGTTCGCCAGGCCCTCGTAGGGAGCCATCAGGATCTTGGTCTGTCCGGTGACGTAGTCCGCGAGCTCGGAGCGGATGTCCTCGGAGATCGCGTTCTCACCGTCGGCCGCGTAGTAAATGATGATGTACCCGTGCTCCAGGTTGTGGACGGCGTTCGCCTCGGGGATGGGCTGGTCGTACACCGCCACGGTCCCCGCGGGGATCGGGGAGCTGTGCCTGCCGTTGGTCGCCGGGACGCCGTTGCTCCCCTCGGCGAACGGCTCGCTGTGGATCTGCGCGGAGGTCAGCCCGGCATTCAGGTCGGGGTCGGTCTGGATCGGCGTGCACCCCAGCGCTGAGGCCAGCTGCGCGGCCCGGTCCTGGAGCTGATTGTCCTGGACCACCCGGTAGGTGATGAACCCTCCGGTTCCGCCGATGATGGCGATAGCGATACCCCACCGGGCGATGCGGCGGTTCCGCTGGGCGCGCCGGGCCTGGCGGATCCGGCGGTCGCGCTCCTTGCGCGCTTCCTCCTTGCGCAGGGCGCGCTGAGACGTCGCTCGCTCGGCAGCGGGTTGCTCCTGGATCTGCGTCTGAGTGGCCGCTGCGCCCGCGGGCCGTGTGGGTCGCTTCCTCCGTCGTTTCTTCTTGGCCATGGGGCGGAGACTCCACTATACGAGGTCACCCGAACTGCAGGTGGTCGGCCGGATCGATCGGAGGCCGGTCCGGAGGCGCGCCCGGCGGCAGGGGCC
>DAITPV010000328.1:0-2493 GCA_036833435.1 Actinomycetota bacterium
GTCCCGGCGGCCGTCGCCACGGGGACCGCGCTGCTCGCGAGACGGCGCATCCGTGGGACGGCGGCTCCGCTCGCTCTTGGTCTCGCTCGCCTCCGCGGCGGGCGCGCTCTTGCTCGCCTCCGCGGCGGGCTTCTTGCTCTCTTCTGAACGGCTCACGATGGCGTCGATCAGGTCACCTTTCTTCAGTCGTTGGTAGCCCTCGACCCCCATTCCGGAGGCCATGTCCTGGAGCTCGGTGAGAACCTTTTCTGCCAGGACGGACTTGTCCATTGTTGCCACTGTCAATCTCCTTCCTTGAGCTTGCTCTTCAGCTCAGCCCAGTCGGAATGGAACTTCTCCAGTCCGGCATCGGTGAGCGGATGCTTCACAAGCTTCGTAAACACATCGAACGGCATCGTGGCGATGTCCGCGCCCGCCAGCGCTGACTCGACCACGTGCATGGGGTGCCGCAGGGACGCTGCCAGCACCTCGGTCTCGTACCCCTGGACCTCGTAGATCTGGCAGATCTGCCGGAGCGCGTGCATGCCGTCGGCGGCGGCATCATCGATCCGGCCCAGGAACGGCGAGACGATGTACGCCCCGATCTCGGCCGCCAGGATGGCCTGGGCGGGCGAGAACACCAGGGTCACGTTGATCCTGGTCCCCTCGTCGGCCAGCCGTTTCCCGCACTCCAGCCCCGCCGGCGTCATGGGCACCTTGATCACCGCGTTGTCGCCCATGGCCAGGAGCCGCTGGGCCTCCTCGTACATCGCCGCGGCCTCCGGCTCGGTGGTCTCCAGCGAGACGTCGCCGTCGACCTCGGCCAGGATCTCCTTCCACACCTGTTCGGGCGACTTCCCTTCCTTGCCCACCAGCGTGGGGTTGGTGGTCACGCCGGACAGCACGCCCCACCGGTTGATCTCTCGGATCTCCTCGATCGCCGCCGTGTCCAGAAACAACCTCACCGTGTCTTCCCTCCTTCGAGGACCGGCTGCGGCTCCGGCCGTTCGGTCCCTGCCTTGCTGGTGGCCTTGTCCACCACCAGATCGATCACCGCTGCGATCGACTGGTCGAGGTTGTAGCTGGCCACCACCGGCCAGTCATGGGAAAGCGCCTGGCTCTTGATGTACTTCTGCACCCGTCGGATGTTGTCGAAGTTCTTCAGGTAGCGATCGAACGGTCTGGCGGACGAGTCGGCCGAACGAGCGACGAAGTGGCTTCGATGCAGGATCTCGTCTTCGACCGTCACGATCAATGGTACCGCCACCACGCGCTCGGTAAACAGCTCGAGGTCCAGGAACCCCGGGACCACGTGGGCCCCCTCGATGATCGCGCTGGTGCCCTCCACCGCGGCCCGCTCGACCAGGGCCCGGAGCCCCACCGCCACGGCCGCCGTCTGCTCCCGGAACCCCACGATCACCGGGTCACCCGCCCGGCTGGGCGGCTCCCGGAGCGCGGAGTCCGCGTCGAACGACGACGTGTACAGCGTGGGCATCAGCTCCCGGGAGAACAGCCCTCGCATGACCTCCCGGACGGCGTCGGAGGGGATCACCCGGACGATGCCGAGCCGCGCGGCGATCTGGGTTGCGATGGTCGACTTCCCCACGCCGGTGGCCCCGCCCAGGAGGATCACCAGCGGGAGGTCCAGGCGGGTGACCTCCTGCCAGTGCACAAAGTTCGAGGCGTACCGCTCCCCGGCCTCCTCCCCGATGACCTGAACGGCCAGGGTCTGGAGCTCTTCCGAGGTGATGGAGGTCACCCCTCGCTCGATCAGGAGATCCTCGATCCGTTCCGCGACCTGGTAGGACCGGAACGGCGAGAGCCCGGTGACCATGACCTGCGAGGCCATGAGCCCCTTCGAGTACGGGAGCCCCGGCTCACGGTCCGAGATGATGATGTGGGTGTTGTGCTTGCTCATCGTTCGCCTCTGCGCTGCACGGCCAGCCGGGCCACCTCTTCCAGCAGCTCAGGCAGCTCGCCGTCTCCGCCGATCGTCTCGGCGCGGTTGTCGCAGAACACCACGTCCGCTCCTCGGGAAATCGCCCGGTCCGCGGCCACGTCCACCGCGGCCGCCTTCAGCTCGGTGAGCAGGACCTCGAAGGGCGGAGCGCCATCGATGTCCGCGGCCAGCTGCGCCCGGTCACCCAGGCGGTGGGTCGTGGCGACCACCGTGCACCGATGCCTGTCTTCCAGGGATGCGATGAGCGCCGGTCCGGCGGTCTCGGGAGCCGTGGTAGCGAAGAGCACCTTTTTTCCCTCGACTTCACCCAGAGGCTCGGGTCGGAATTCGACAACGACGGTCCGCGCGCCTGGACGAAGCCTGCGAACGTGGGATTCCAGGTCAGAAAGATCCTGGGGCCCGACTTGTGGGCCGGTTTCTATTCTAAACACTACCAGGTCCGCAAGCAATACCCGGATCTGAAGGACGCTCAGGCCTTTGTGAGCGGGGGCCATGACCAGGACCCCCGCGTCCCAGGGGACCGGGGGGATGGCCGCCCCGCTCCCCTCCAGGAT
>DAITPV010000329.1:0-2484 GCA_036833435.1 Actinomycetota bacterium
GCTCTTTCATGATCTCGGTGGTGCCGCCGCCGATCGGTCCCAGCCGAGCGTCGCGCCAGGCTCGCTGGACGGGGAACTCCATCATGAAGCCGTATCCCCCGTGGACCTGGACCGCCTCGTCCGCCACCTTCCAGTCGAGCTCGGAGGCGTACCACTTAGCCATGGAGACCTCTCGGACGGCGTCCTCACCGGCGGCCACCTTTCGCAGCGCGTGGTAGGTGAGGGCCCGAGCGGCTTCGATCTCGGTGGCCAGGTCGGCGAAGCGATGGCGCCACACCTGGAAGGTGGACACCGGCCGGCCGAACGCCCGGCGCTCGCTCGCGTAGCTCGTTCCGAGGTCCAGGGTCTTGCGCGCCGCGGCGACCGCGGCCAGGGCCATCACCAGCCGCTCCCATTGGAAGTTCTGCATGATGTGCACGAACCCCCGCCCTTCCTCCCCAAGGAGCCCGTCGTGCGGCACCCGGACGCTCTCGAAACGGAGGTCACCCGTGTGTGAGGTCCGCCACCCCAGCGTGTCGATCCGCGACCGGGAGAACCCCGGCGTGTCCGCTTCCACGACGAACAGGGAGATGCCGTGGGCCGGGTCGGCCTCCGGGTCCGTCCGGGCGGCCACCACCACGTAGTCGGCGATCGGCCCGTTGGTGATGAACGTCTTCGACCCGGTGATCACCCAGCCGTCGCCGTCCCGGACGGCTCTGGTACCCAGGGCGGAGACGTCCGATCCGGCCTCCGGCTCCGTGACCGCCAGCGCTCCGATGGACCGGCCGGCGATGGAGGGCACCAGCCACCGCTGACGCTGCTCCTCGGTTCCGAAGCGATACACGTAGTAGGAGCCCAGGTCCTTGTGGGCTCCGAGTGCCGCGGCCACCCCGCCGGCCCCGCACCCGACCAGCTCCTCGGTGATCAGCGCGTCGGCCACCAGGTCCGGACCGGTCCCTCCGTATGCCTCCTCGTACTTCGCTCCGAACAGGCCCACCTCGCCCGCCTCGGCGAACACCTCTCGGACCGGGAAGTCCTCGGCGCGCTCCCACTCCTCCGCGTGCGGCCGGAGCCGTCCCTCCACGAACTGCCGGACGCCGGCGCGCAGGGCATCGTGCTCCTCGGTGAACAGCCCGAACTTCGGCAGCTCGGCGAGCCGGGCGGAACGGCGGTCGCTGCCGGCCGGCTCGATCCGCGGGGCTCGCCTGGCCTTGTCCACGACCTCCCGCATGACCTCGTCGGTCCCTCCACCGATCCGCAGGAGGCGCGAGTCTCTCCAGGCGCGTTCGATCCATGAGCCCGCGGTGTACCCCGCGCCCCCATGCACCTGGAGGAACGCGTTCATCACCCGGTTGACCACCAGACCGGCATGGAGCTTGACCATGGCGATCTCAGCGACCGGGTACTCGCCGCGCTCCCAGGCCACCGCGACGTCGTACAGGAGCTGCTGGGCGGCGGTGAGCTCGGTGGCCACCTCGGCGAAGCGATGCCGCTGGACCTGGAACGACCCGATCGGTCGCCCGAACGCGTGCCGTTCCTTGGCGTACTCCAGGGTTCGGTCGAAGGCCAGCCATGAGCCCGACAGGGAGCCGGCCGCCCCGACGATCCGCTCGCCCTGGAGCTCCCACATGATCTGGGGGAAGCCCTTCCCCTCCTCGCCCAGCAGGGCTTCCGCGGGGACGCGCACGTCCTCGAACACGAGCTCGCAGGTGTCCGAGCTCCGCATCCCCACCTTGTCGAGGGTCCGGGCGACCTGATAGCCGGGTGTGTCCGAGTCGACCAGGAACAGGCTGAATCCCTCATACCCGGCGGGCTTGTCGGTGCGGGCCACCAGGACGCAGAAGTGGGCCCGCTTGCCGTTGGTGATGAACGTCTTGCTGCCGTTGATCACCCAGTCCGAGCCGTCCCGCCGGGCGGTGGTCTCGATGGCCGCCACGTCCGACCCGGTGTTGGGCTCGGTGATCCCCAGGCACACGATCTTCTCGCCCCGGATGGCCGGGGCCAGGTACCGCTCCTTCTGCTCCGGGGTGCCGAACCGCTCGATCGGCGGCGTGGCCATCTCGGTCTGCACCGAGACCGCCATTCCCACCCCCGCCGACCCGCACCGGGCCATCTCCTCCGCCAGGACGATGGCGTGCCCCCAGTCGCCTCCCTGCCCGCCGTACTCCGCGGGCTTCCGGAGACCGAGGAGCCCGAGGTCGCCCATCCGCTTGAACACCCAGCTGGGGAACTCCTCTTCTCGCTCCCAGTCGGCGGCGTGAGGAGCCAGCTCGGACTCCACGAACCGGCGGATCTCCTGCCGGAGCTCCTCATGCTCCTCGGTGAACAGCGGGTGGCGCACGTCAGCGGAAGTTTACTGTCCGGTAGGTACGGGACGCACCCCGCGAACCCTCGGTCGCGGCCCGCCCCGGTGGGCCGGTAGGCTCACTGCGACCCATGGCCGAACGAGACGACGTCATCGACATCATCGGGGGGCTGCCTTCCCCTCGACTCGAAGGCGGTCTC
>DAITPV010000330.1:0-2481 GCA_036833435.1 Actinomycetota bacterium
CCCGATCCGCCCCGCCAGCTGCCGGACGTGGCGGAACGCCCGGCTCTGGGAGAACGCCACGGAACCCGGTCCGGCGGCCGGATCTCGATCGGTTGCGTGGACCGCGCCGGCCGGGAGCGGCACAACGAGCAGGAGGAGGGCGACCACCAGGCCCCGGACGGCCGGCACGCTAACCCAGGGAGGCGCCGACGATCGCTTCACGGAGGCTCTTCGCGGCTCGCTCGGGAGCCACGGTGTTGATGAACATCCCGGTGGCCAGCTCGAACCCGGCCGCGGTGGTCAGGCGGGGCAGCAGGCGGAGGTGCCATTGGAACGCGTGTCGCGCCTCCTCACCGACCGGTGTGGAATGGACGATGAGGTTGTAGTCGGGGTCCCCGGCGGCTCGGCGCACCGCTCCCACGGTGTCTCGCACCAGGTCCGCCAGAACGGGAAGGTCGGCCTCCGCAAGATCGTCGAACGCGGGCTGATGGGCCCTGGGCATGATCCACGTCTCGAACGGGAGCGACGCGGCGAACGGCGAGAAGGCCACGAACCCGTCCCGCTCGGCCACGATCCGGGTCGTGGTCTCGAGCTCACGGTGCAGGAGGTCGAGGTACACGCAATGTCCGGTGTCGTCGTAGTACCGCGTGGCCACGGCGTACCGGTGCAGGTAGTCCGGAGGGAAGACCGGCATGGCCACGATCTGCGAGTGCGGGTGGATCAGTGACGTCCCCGCTCGCTCGCCGAAGTTCTTGAACACGATCACGGCCTTCACGGGATCACGCGACAGATCCATGTAGCGCTGACGCCAGATCCGCAGTACCGACGTGACGTCTTCCGTGGACAACTCGTCGAGCCGTTCGTCGTGGTGCGGGGACTCCACCACCACTTCATGTGATCCGACCCCGTCCATGGTTCGAGCCATCCGAGGTCCCCGCCGCTCGATGGTGCCGTTCCCGGACAGGACCGGGTAGCGATTGGGGAACACCCGCTGGCTCCAAGGCTGGTGGTCGCCGAAGCGGGCGATCTCCGGCGGGGTGAGGTGCTCGTTCCCCGGGCAGAACGGGCACGAAGGGTCGAACCGTGGGACGGGAGCTCGAGGAGGGGCCGCCGGCTGGGGCCTTTTCGAGCGATCGGGGGCCACGATGACCCATTCGTTCGTGGTCGGGTCCTGACGGAGCGTGGCCATCTCGCGCCAACCGTACCAAGTCCTGCTGGTCGGGCAATGGGCTGACCTCAAGCAGACCGGGAAGCCCCATGTGTCGGATTCGTCACATTCAAAATTGCTAGGAGGACACTCCGCGTGTGGGTCGAATAACCCTCCATGGCAAAGAACAGAACACTCCACCGTCGTGCTCCCGCGGTGGTCATAGCCCTGCTGATAGGGCTATTCCTGGCGGGAGAGTCGGCCGGCGCATCGGCCGCAGAAGCACCGTCGGCTCCCAAGTCGGCGACTTCGGATCTGGTCTCGTCGCTCGGCCGCACCATGGCCGCTGCGGACCAGGGTCTGGCCGCCCAGTACGAAGCCACGGTGAACTCCCTTCGGCAGTCCCGAGGCCTTCAGCCCCTCAGCTCGGGCCCAAGGCTCACTCGCCTGGCCCAGAAGCACAGCCGCAAGATGGCCAAGCAGCACCGTCTGGTGCACTCCGACCTCCAGCGGCTGCTGGGCGGAGGGATCCACGCCGCCGGTGAGAACGTCGGGTTCGGCGGGTCTCTGGACCAGGTCCACCAGGCGTTCCTGCAGAGTCCTGCTCACGCGGGGAACCTCCTGGCCGGGAAGTGGCGGGAGACCGGCATCGGTGTGTACAAGCAGGGCGGCCGGATCTGGATCACGCAGATCTTCGCGGCCTGACTGGCACTCAAGACAAAAATCCGTCTCGCCGATACCTGGGGTGTGTCACCTGGACGTTCCCCCCGCGTCCGGCGCATTGCGGTCGGACTGACACTCGGGTTGATCCTCGGCGTGGTCCCGGCTCAGCTTGTCTCTGCTCAGGCCACCGCTCTCGACCTCGAGTACCTCGAGATGGTGAACTCGACTCGGGAGGCGCAGGGCTCCCGGGCCCTGGAGATTGGCCCCCGACTCTCCCGCCTGGCTCGCCAGCACAGCCGGATGATGGCCAGGACGGGCCACCTCTCCCATTCGGACCTCTCGAAGGTCTTGTCCTACGTCCTCAATGCGGCAGGGGAGAACGTGGGGGTGGGGGGATCCGTCCAGCAGGTCCATCAGATGTTCCTGAACAGCCCGCCCCACCGAGCCAACATCGTGGCCGGCCGGTGGAAGGTCACCGGCATCGGGGTGTACGAGAAGGGCTCGCGGGTCTGGATCACCCAGATCTTCTCGGACTGACCCACTCCGCTAGGTTCACCGGTCGGTTGCTACCCTGTTGAGGGTGAGCACTCCACACGTTATCGAGGTCGGTGCCGGGGACTTCGAGGAGCGCGTCCTCCGAGCATCGGAACGTGCTCCCGTCGTGGTCGACTTCTGGGCCGGCTGATGCCAAC
>DAITPV010000331.1:0-2467 GCA_036833435.1 Actinomycetota bacterium
GTCCCGAGCTCATGAAGTCGCGGCCTTTCATCCCGAGGGTCTCCCAGGGGACAAGAGACTCGGGGCTCCCCGAGCGCTCCGGCACGGTCGGCTGGACGATGCCGGGTTCGGTGCCCTCGTTCACCAGGGAGAATGACGAGTTCAGCGCGCTCACGAGGGGATCGAGCACGAAGCCCTGGATCAGTCCGATCACCACGACGACGGTGATCGCCACTCCGGCAGTGACCGATACGGCACGCGGCAGGAATCTGTCGATGAACCGGACCAGGAGCCGGCCGAACCCTCGAACCACCCTCGAGATCACCAGCAGCAGCGCCGCCATTACCAGCGCCAGGACGAGGATCGCGCCCCACTTCCACTCAGCCGACGGCTCCATCCCCATGAGACGCCGAACGTCCTCCTGCCACGATCGGCCCAACGCGAGGAAGAGCGGCACGAGCACGACCGCTGTCCCGATGAGCACCCGCCACGCTGCTCGCTTGAACCTCGGGGTGGGTTCCGAAACGACCTTGCGGATCCCCGCGGAGACGGCGCTCCCCAAGCCGTAGCCGATCACCATGGTGATCCCGCTGACCGCGCCCTGGAGAATGACCGCTCGGGGCAGGAGCGATGGGGTGAACGACAGGCAGAGGAACACGAGCGCGCCGGCGAGGCCTCCGAAGCAGAGCCGCCTGCGGAAGACCCAACGGAAGCTCCTTCGGATGACCCCCTTCTTGGGCCCGGCACCTTGCGACCCCACGCCCGGTGATCCCGGCGTCCTGCGCGCCTCATCGATCATGTCGTCGACTCCCTCCCCGGGCCGGGTTCCCCACGGCCGTCGCTATCGGTTCACTGCTCCAGGTGGGCGCTGGTGGTTTCGAACCACCGACCTCCGCCTTGTAAGGGCGGCGCTCTCCCGCTGAGCTAAGCGCCCCGCGACCCTATGGTAGCGTGAGGCACCCATCCGTCCGGAGGAGGCGAATTGGCCGAGTTCGAGACCGTCAATTACGGCGTCCACGACGGCGTGGCCACCATCGAGCTGGCCCGGCCGGACAAGCGCAACGCCATCAATGCCCAGATGTTCAACGAGCTGGGCGACGCCACCGAGCGGGCGGCCTCCGACTCCGGGATCCGGGTCGTTCTGGTTACCGCACAGGGCCCCTCCTTCTCCGCGGGCATCGATGTCACCCTCCTCGGCCAGCTCTCTGGCACTCGTGGGGCCCGGTTCGGAACCTTCGTCCGGGCCGCCCAGCGTCCGTTCCTCAACCTGGCTCAGATGGAGAAGCCGGCCGTGGCCGCCGTGCAGGGACACGCGGTGGGAGCGGGGTTCCAGCTGGCCCTGGCCTGCGACCTCCGGATCGCCACCGAAGACGTTCGCTTCGCCCTGCTCGAGGTGCGGTTCGGGCTGGTCCCCGACCTCGGCGGCATGCACCGCCTGGCCCGGATGATCGGCCAGGCCCGGACCAAGGACCTGGTGTGGACCGGCCGGAGCATACAGGCGGAAGAGGCCGAACGACTGGGGGTCGTCAACCGGGTGGTCGGCCAGGAGATGCTGGCCAAGGAAGCGGAGGCGTACGCCCGGGAGATCGCCGCGGCGCCGCCCCGTCCCGTGAGCCTGGCCAAGTCGCTCATCGGGCGGACGTTCGAGACCGGACTGGAGACCAATCTCGAGCGCGACGCCCAGGCTCAGGCGGCGTGCATCGAGAGCGAGGACCATCGGGAGGCCGTGGAGGCCTTCCTGGAGAAGCGGCCGCCGCG
Organism: Actinomycetota bacterium; assembly: GCA_036833435.1. Classification (GTDB taxonomy): domain Bacteria; phylum Actinomycetota; class UBA4738; order UBA4738; family CALAEC01; genus DAITPV01. The sequence goes on from DAITPV010000331.1 coordinate 1,738, forward strand.
GTTCACCGGGCGCTGACGTGTCCGCCCTCGCCGTCGTCTTGGCGCAGCGGGAGGGGGACATCACCTTCACCCCCGACCTCATCGGGTTCATCACGCTGGGCGCGGGGATCCTCATCCTGCTCAGGCCCAACGCACTCAACTACATCGTGGCCGCGTACCTCATCGTGGTCGGTGTGATCACGCTGTTCAACGTGACGATCTAGCCCAGGAGCGCCACCACCAGCGCGGCCTGCGCCAGATGGTAGGTGGCCATGATCGCGACCCGGCTCACTGGCCCCACGAATCGGTTCCAACCGATCAGGCCATCCGACAGGACGAACAGGGCCGCCCCACCGATGGCCAGCGCACTCAGAGCCATGCTCCATTCCGCCCGCCCGGCGGTGGCGATCGCCGAAGTGAGCATGGCCCCGATGGCCGCCGCGTAGACGGCGACCGGAACGGCCATCTTGCGGTCGATCCCCCGGCGGAGTCGTACGTAGTAGGCCGCTGCAGCCACCGCGACGCACGCACCGGCGATGGCCGTCAGAGGCATCGGCGGAGACGACGTGTTGAACGCGAGCACGTACGCCACGTGCGCCAGCAGGAAGGCCGCGAGCCCCGCCAGGAACAGATCCCGCGGAAGCATCAGGAACACGTCGCCGGCCAGTGACAGGACCAACGCGACCAGGACCAGGGTCCAGCGAGCCTGCGGCTCGCCTCCTCTGAGCGCGATCGCCGCGGCGATCAGGAC
>DAITPV010000332.1:0-2464 GCA_036833435.1 Actinomycetota bacterium
CGCCACCGGCCGGGCGATGGCGTCCCAGGGATCCACCCACCGCCACACCGGTCCCAGCAGCCCGCTCGCCAGCAGCAGGAGGGGCCAGCCCGCCCCAACCACCAGCGCGGGCGCCAGGTTCTCCAGCTGGTCCTCGGATCCGGCCCGTCCCACGACGATGGCCAGCACCAGGAGGCCCACCGCCAGGACCCTGGTGGCCACCTGGAGAGGGCTGAGGGTCCCCGACCATGAGAAGGAAGCCGGCAGATCCCCCACCGGCCTGGAGGACGGGCCAGGCCACAACCGGGCCACGGTGGCCACCACCAGCATGGCCACCACCGCAGCGGCCGCAGGAGGGATGACCAGGCCGCCGCGGTCCAGGAGCGGATGGGCCAGAAGGTGGGGGTCGGCCGAGAGGGCCAGCACGGCGGCCGCATGATACCCGGGCAGGAGTGGGGCCCTCTCACGTCGAACCCCTCACCAGCGCATGTGCGGAGCTCCAGCCCGTCCTTCCAGGAGGTAGACCCGTGAGGCGGACAGCCCTTTCGTTCCTTGGTGCCCTGGCCATCACCGCCAGCCTGACCTTGTCAGCCGTGCCGGCCAGCGCCGACCACACCGATCCCCTGTCTCCCATCGCTCCACTGAGTCCCGGCCTGCCTGGGACCCCCGCGGCGACGTTCGGGACCGGGACGTGGGAGTACATCACCAACTTCCCACCCAACCCGGGCACCGACCTCGAGCTCTGGAAGGACGGCGATGACGTTTACGCGGCGACGGGAACGCTCGGGCAGGCGGACGACGCGGCCGTCGGCCAGCGCATCCTCCGGCTGGTGGACGATGGAGCCGTCAACCCGCAGTGGGTGGCGGACCACGGCTCGGCCGCCTGCACCCTGGGGAGCACCAGCGTCACGGGCCTCCAGCACGACTCACAGATCGCCGGGATGCCGGGCTCAGCCCTGAATCACCAGCTCCTGGTCGACACCACCGACGCCACCGGGCGATGCCACGACCCGGTAGGTGGCGGACTGGAGCTCATCGACATCTCCGGTGTCGGAGACCCCGGATTCGAGCCTCGGGAGATCGGCCTGATCCGCCACGCGGGGTTCTCCCACACCCATACGGTCGATGCCACGAGGCCCTGGATCATCTACAACAGCTCCTCGGACTTCTCCGGCCGTCCGTGGATCGACGTGGTGGACGTGCGGACCTGCCTCAACCTGGACGGGAAGACCCTCGACGAGAAGCGCGCCGCCTGCCGGCCCAAGGTCTACCGGATCGAATTCAAGCCCGAGTGGACCCGCCAGCGTGACTCCCAGGACGGGCTGCTCGTTCCGGGGAGCGAGGCGGCCTGCCACGACATCACGGCCACCGAGGGCCGCCTGTACTGCGCGGGCATCAACGCCACGCTGATCTTCGACGTCAGCCACCTGATCGCCCCGGGTGGCAACGTCAGAGGGGCACCGCTGCCGTGCACGGTGGTCGAGTCAGCCACAACCGGTGCCGACGTGACCGACTGCTCCGGTGCGGGGCCCGACTCCCCGAACGCGACGGGACGGCGATTCCTGGGCACGTTCAACCACCCGGGCCGCGACTGCGCACCCCGCGCCGCCACGGCGTCCCCGAACACGTCGTGCAACAGCAACCTATTCGTACCGCCCGACGAGGGAGTCTCGATCGCTCATGAGGCCGACCCATCGTTCGACCGGCGGTACATGTTCGTCACGGATGAGCGTGGCGGCGGCGTGGTGCCACCGGGTGCCTCGTGCCTCACCGGCCTCGACAACCCGTTGGGGAACGGTGGGATGCACGTGTTCGACATCCGGAAGCCCGAGAACATCCACTACGCCCTGACCCCGGAGGGCGAAAAGGCCGTGTTCATCAGCAACATCGCGCCTCCGACGCCCACGTTCTGCGACATCCACGTGATCGAGCACATCCCCCAAGAGCAGCGGATCATCGCCGCGTACTACAGCGGGGGAACCAAGATCATCGACTACTGGATCCAGAACGGCCGGATCATCTTCCGGGAGACCGCTTCGCTGATCCTCCCCGGCGCCAACACCTGGGCCGTCGAGGACTTCCTGATCGAGGCGAACGGAGACGGGACCAAGACCTACAACTTCCTGGCCACGGACATCCAGCGAGGCGTCGATGTGTTCTCATGGACCGGAGCGCCGAACCCCATCGGCTCCAGCCCGCCGGCGGAGCTCACTCGGACCTCGAGCAACGCCGATCTGGGCCTCCTGGGATTCGGTCTGGTGACCCTGCCGATCGCCGGGGTGATCGGCCGCAGGCGTCGCCGCAGCGCGTAGGCCCTGCCCGCAGCCCGCACGGAGGCCCCCCGCGCCGACCGGGGGGCCTCCACCGTCTCTCAGGGGGTCCGCTCGCCGGATGAAGTCAAGTCGGGAAGCGCCCCTGGCGAGCTACACCCCCCGAACCCCCCTCGGATAATCGAACGGCCCGGCCATCAGGCCGGGCCGTTCGC
>DAITPV010000333.1:0-2459 GCA_036833435.1 Actinomycetota bacterium
ATCCCGGTGGCCAGGGTGAGGCGAGCGATGCCGGTCTTCCCCCGCATCGGGGAGAAGTCCTCGTTCTCGGTCACCGTGGACTCGGGATACACCACCACCACCTCACCGGATTTCAGCGAGGCCGACGCCGCTTCCACCGGGCCGATGTCCCCGGACCCCCGAACCACGGGGATCTGCTTGGCGCCCCGCAGCACCGGCCCGGAGACCTTGTTCTTGAACAGCTCGATCTTGGCCAGGAACCGTGGCCGCCGCCCGGCCTTCTCCAGGAGATACCCGTGGGCCAGCGGATCCAGGTACGAGATGTGGTTCGCGGCCACCAGCGCCCCGCCCTCGCGGGGGATGTGCTCCAGACCCTCGAATCGCCACTTGAACCACACGGCGATCGGCGGGATCAGCACGGTCTCCGCGAATCGCATCCACGGTTCTACGGGCCTCATGCCACCTCCCTCGGGCACTCGGGTGTTCGTCATCCTAGCGCCGGTCCGAGGGTGCGTGTACCGGCCACCGGTGGGGCGTAGCATGGCTCCCCCATGCGGGTCATCACCGTGCCGGTGAAGTCATTGGAGCGTGCCAAGGGCCGCCTGTCAGAGGTGCTGAGCCCGCTGGAGCGCGCCGCGTTGACGCTGGCGATGCTGGAGGACGTCCTCGACGCCTGCCTGTCCATCCCCGGGTGGCACGTGTGGGTCATCTCGCCGGATGAGGCCGTGCTGGAAGTCTCCGCCCGGCGCCGGGCCAAGCCGGTGGTCGAGGAAAACCCCGGACTGCTGGCGGCCATCCGCCAGGTGGAAGAGGAGGCCGCGTCCGCCGAGGTCCTGGCCGTGGTCCTCGGCGACCTCCCCCTGCTGACGTCCGAGGCTCTGGCGTCGGTGCTCAAGACCATCGGCCCGGTGGTGGCGGCGCCGTCGGTCTCCGATGCGGGCACCAACGTGCTCCTTCGCCGGCCCCCCCAGATCGTCCCGGCGCGGTTCGGGACCGACTCGTTCCGCAAGCACCGTGAGGTCGCCGAGGTCCGCGGAGTGCCCTTCGCCACCGTCCGAGCACCGGAGCTGGCCTTCGACCTCGACCGCCCGGAGGACGTCCCCGAGGTCCTGGCCCACGGCGGTCCCGGCCGAACTCGGGCCGCTTGCCTGGAGATGGGGTTGGCGGCCAGACTGACGGCCCACAGCCACCACTAGGAGGGCCCCCGTGCCCCAGGGAACCATCAAGGAATACGACGTCGGCTCGCGGAGCGGGACCTTGCTCACCGACGAGCGAGAGGAAGTGGCCATCGACCCCGGGTCCGTGGAGGGCGCTGGCATCCGGTACCTGCGCATCGGCCAGCGGGTGAAGTTCGAGGTCGCCGACGAGGGCGGGAAGAAGGTCGCCCGGACCTTGCGGATCGTGACTTTCGACTAAGTGCGAGTCGACGGACACTGCCACGGCGCCCAGGAGTCGTGGTTCGGCGAGGAGTGGTGGCAGGGCCTGGCCCAGCGTGGCGAGGAGGAGCTGGGCGCTCCCGCCGACGTCATCCGGGAGAACGTGATCCCGGCGCTGTTCGACGAAGACGGCTCGAGCCAGCTGGGAGCCATGGACGCCTCGGGGACCGACGTGGCCGTGATGTTCCCGCACGACTGGTCGCTCGAACCGAGCCTCGGGCCTCCGGCTACGGACTGGCGAGGACACAACGACTGGTACGCGAACCTCGCGGAGCGCAATCCAGACCGGATCCGATGGGGCTTCGGCGTCGATCCTCGACAGGAAGGGGCCGTGGAAGCTTTCACCGAAGCGGTCCGGGACCGGGGCGCGGCGTGCCTGAAGCTGCATCCGGGCGGCGGCTTCGCGTTGGACGACCCGGTGGCTCGCCCGCTCCTCGAGCGGGCCGGTGAGCTCGGGGTGCCTGCGGTGCTCCACATCGGTCCCCTGCCGAAGCCGCTTCACTCCTCGCTGGCCAGGGCGGAGCTGCTGGATCGGGTGGCCGCGGACCTCCCCGATCTCCGGATCCAGGCTGCTCATACCGGGAACGACGAGTGGCGGGAGGTGATCGCTATCGCCGAGCGACGGCCGAACGTGTGGTGCGACCTCTCCGGATGGCAGCTTCGGTACCGCGAGAACCCCGAGGCGTTCCTCTCGGACGTTCGACAGCTGCTGGATGCCGTGGGTCCGGGCCGGGTGATGTGGGGGACCGACGCCCCCTACTACCGGCCGCTCACCCCCGACGATGAATGGATGGCCGCGTTCGTGCGGGATGAGGCCCTGACCACGGACGAGACCGACGCGATCCTCGGGGGAACGGCAGCGGCCTTCTACGGCCTGGCGTGACTACCGGCGGGCCCTGCGCGTGGATCGCGAGGACTTCGACTTTCGGCGGGGAGCGGCCACGAGGTCTCGGAACGCCATGCCTGCACGGAACACGGGAGCGTTCCGGGCCGGGATCTTGACCGCCTGGCGGGTGTGAGGGTTCCGCCCGGTCCGAGGGTTCC
>DAITPV010000334.1:0-2435 GCA_036833435.1 Actinomycetota bacterium
CTGCCTCCACCGCTCCCGGAGCCGCCGCCCTTGCCTCCGCCGCCGCCGGCACCGGGCTCGTTGCCCGAGCCGCCGAGCGGGGCTCCGGGGGCGAAGGCCAGCTCCATGATGGCCCGGTTCTGGGTGGGGCCGTAGTTGTTGCGGTCGGGGACCTTGAGCAGGATCTGCCACGAGTCATTGGGCGGCTGCTGGTCGATCCCACGGAGCATGACGCCGTTGTTGCCGTACGGGTCGGTGCCCCACGCCTGGGCGATGGCGGTCAGGTCGAAGGTCCACGCCGGAGCCGCTCCGGGGTTGGCCTCCCTGGTCCCCTCGACGCACTCCGTGTCCGAGATCGCGGGAGCATCGGCCGCTTCCTCAGCGACCCCGGCCGCCAGGATGTCGACGATCCGGCAGGCCTCGATCTTGGCCCGCTCCGGGAAGTACGGGGGTACTTCCTGCTCGTTGGCGGCCCGCTCCTCGATCTTCACGATGAGCTTGTTGATCTGCGATCCGGGGGTCACGTTTCGCAGCGTGAGGTCGAACTTGATCGCCGACATCTTGGCGTCCTCGTTGCCGCTCAGCGCGATGGGCAGGGTGTCCGGCCGCTGCGGATTCGGAAGGGCCACCCGCTGGGCGATGGGGCCCGCCTCGACGACCTCGTTGTGCTGCGCGTCCCAGTACCAGGAGGTGACGTCCAGGCCGTTGTTCGGATCGTGGGTGAAGGTGCCGGTCTGGGCCTGAGCCAGGGCCGGGGCGGCCAGAGCCAAGGCCAAGCCCCCCGCCAGAAGGACGGAGAGGCCACGTGCAAGCACCCGTCTTTGCGCCCGCATCTTCAGCTTGGGTCCCCCGTTTGTCCCCGGTGATCCCCCTGCTCCGGGAGGATACCGTTCGGTAACTTCCTTCGCCGTGAGCGTGGCCGATTCCTGCCCCTTGGGGGGGATAGGGAGGTCGCCCACGTGGCCCACTGGCCCACCGCCCCTCCCTCAGCGCGGAGGGTCGAAGGGCCGGATAACCAGGCCCGTTCGGGGCTTGGGCCAGAAGTAGGTGGACTTCTGGGGGAGGGTCCCTCCACCGGCCACCACCGAACGCACGTTCGCCACCCGAGCCGGTGGGAGGAACAGGGCCAGGTCGGCGTCTCCGCTGCGAACGGCGGCCTCCGCCAGGGCCGCATCGGGCACGAAGTGCAGCTCCTGCATGCCGGCCAGGCCATCGAGGAAGGTCTCGTGGAGAGCCGACACCGTGGGAGGCCGCCCCTCGAGCCGGCCCACCACATGGAGCAGCCCACCGTCCTCCCGGAAGGCCGCTCCGAACCGGAGGTCGTCGTCGACCAGCCTGGCCAGAACCTCCTCCAGTCCACGGACCCGCTCTCCGGGGATGTCCGGGAGGGGATCGGATCGAACCAGGCGGTGGATGGGAAGGACCGGCGGTTCCTCGGTCGCTGCATCGACCACCAGCATCATCACGTGATCCCATGGGCCGGGGCCTCTGGAGGCGTGCATCTCCTCTCGGTGGGCCAGCGCAGTCTGGTACCGGTGATGCCCGTCGGCGATCAGCAGCGACTGATCCCGGTACCACCGGACGAGGTCGTCCGGCATCGGTTCCACCCAGAGCCGGTGGGCCACGCCCTCCTCGTCCACCAGCTCACGATCCGGAGCCCGGCCGGTGGTTCGGTCCAGCAGGCGGGACTGCGGTGCCGAGGGGCCCCCGGCAACGGCATAGATCGGCGAGAGGTCCGCCGCGGTGGCTCGCATGAGGCGGAGCCGGTCCTCCACGGGGGCGGCCATGGTCTGCTCGTGCGGGAGGATGCCCCCACCGAGGGGCTCCAGCTCGACGGCCATGATCACTCCCCGGACCCGTCGACGCTGCCCCTGGTACGCGAACACCATCTCGTAGCCGTAGACCGCCGGGAGGGCTGCCGGGACCAGCACCCCCTGCTCCCGCCACCGGCGGAGCAGATGGCCTGCCCGCGTATACTTTTCGTGAGGATCCCCCTCGACGTCGGCCCCCAGATCCACGAGGGCCACGTTGTACGGGCTGGCGGCATGAAGTCGGTCCTGCTCGTGCGGGAGGACCACGTCGTAGGGGGGTGAGGTGACCGCCGCCAGGTCGTCCCCACAGACGGCGAGGTCGTACAGGAGCCCGTCGAACGGGGCCACGGCCACCACGCGGTCTGTATAGACGAAGAAGCGAGGCGCCGCGACCCGATGACCGAGTCCGTCTACCAATTGTTCGCCAAAGGACGGGAGTTCCTGGCCACCGGCCATCCGCACCAGGCGGTGGTGGTCTTGGAGCGCGCCGCCCGGGTGGAGCCGGACAAGGGGTCGATCCGCGAGGCCTTGGGGCGGGCCCTGTCCATGACCGGCCGGTGGCGTCAGGCTCGAGCGGAGTTCGCCAAGGCCGTCGACATCGACCCGGTGAACCACTACGCGCACTTCGCCCTGGGTCTGGCGTGT
>DAITPV010000335.1:0-2418 GCA_036833435.1 Actinomycetota bacterium
TCCACTAGGCGAAGCTCTCCGTTCGGGAGGACGTCGACCAGCAGTGGCGTGAGGCGCTGGCCGGGCTGCTGGGTCCGGACCCAGGCGTCCAGCACGGCCGACCCCGCCAGACGGAGGTTCTTGGCCAGCGGGGGCGACTGGAAGAACAGGGAGTAGTAGCCGTGGCCCGGCCCGTTCAGCGGATCCCTCAGGGAGGCTTCCTCGGTGGCCGCGCCGGTATCCACGTAGGTGAACTGGCCGTCGTCGGCCGCGCCGGTCTCCAGCGTCCCGGTCTCACCCGTCCCCGGCCCGGGAACGGTCACCCCGGGGATGTCCTGGTCGAAGCTGCGATGCAGGTGGAGGGTCAGGGGCTTGGTGTCGGTGGGCGGGAAGTTCGCATCGGTCCGCGGGGGCAGGGTCACGTAGCCTCCGGTCCCGTTCACCGTTCGGCCTCGGGTGATGACCGAGACCTGCCGGTCGTCGATGCCGTTGTCCTCGCCCTTCAGGGTGTGGGCGAAGAACGCGTCCAGCAGCGGTAGCCACTCGGCGCCCGACGTCCCGCCGCTGTGGGTCCCCTGGGTCAGGTACATGATCTTGAACGGCACCCCGTCCAGCCGGCGGGTGCTGCGCTTGTCGACCGGGAGGCCCTTCCACAGCGCGATGGCTTCTTCCTGTTTCACGTTGTAGTCCTGCCACCCGTGGGCCAGGAGCACAGCTGCCCGGAAGTTCGCGGCGTCCTTTCGGTACGAGCGCTCCTTCCAGAAGGCGTCGTAGTCGGGCTGGCGGCTGTAGCCCTCCTGGGTGTGCTCGGCCGACTCGAACTCGCACGGCCCGAACCGGCCCCGGAGGGTGGCCACGAAGTTGGGGTCGTCGGGGTCGGGGGCCACGGTACGGTTGAACCCGTAGTCGAAGGCGATCGGGGTGTCGAACCCCTCGTCGGTCGGGTTGTTCGAGTTCAGGAAGAACCGGACGCCGTGGTTGTACGCGTACCCGTACCAGTGGCTGATGGCTGAGATCGGCACGATGGCCTTGAGCTCCGGCACATCGGATCCCCGGGCCGCAACCATGTTGGCGGTTGTCCCGTCGTAGGAACCGCCGATCATGCCCACCTTTCCGCTGGACCAGGGCTGCCGGGCCAGGAACCTCACCACGTCCACCCCGGACTGCTGCTCCTTGGGGCCTCCGTAGTCCCAGCATCCCGTGGAACCCCGGGTGCCCAGGACGTCCGCCACCGCCCGGGCGTAGCCGAGGGGCACGTAGCGGGTGGCGTAGGAGTCGTCGCTCGGAGAGGGCTCGCCGAGGGTGTTGTACGGCGAGTACGTCAGGATCACCGGGACCTTCTCGAACGCGGTGTCCCGGGTTACCTCCACCCGGATCGACGAGCCGTCCACGGTGGGGACGTGGTAGATCTCGGTGACCACCGTGGCCGCCGTTGCGGGGACGGCCGGAATGGCCAGGACCCCCACGGCGAGCAGCGCCGCGAGGAGGAGACGAGCGGGTCGCAGAACCGAAGGCATCGAGGACTAAGTTCGCCGTTGTTCAGGCAAATCCTGCATAGGGAGGGGTGCGGGTTACCGTCCCCGGTGTAACCAGTTGGCTACAGGGCTCTCCAGAAGCGGACCAGCATCTCCGCGAGCTCCTTCGGGCGGCTGAGCGCCACGCAGTGGCCGGCGGCGATGGGGTCGGGGGTGATGCCCAGTCGCTCTGCGGCCAACCGGCGCATGAACGCGGGCGGGAAGAAGCGATCCTCCTCGCACAGGACGAACCTCGTTGGCACCGCGGGCCACGCCGGCAGGGGCCAGGGACTCAGCCCTGGGGTAGCAGATTGATAGCGCTCCTTGCTCATGGCCTCCTCCGCAAGGGCGCGGGGCACGTCGTGGTAGAAGGCCACGAAGGGGTCGTCGCTGCCGGTCTTCCCGCCGTCTCGCTGGGCTTGCTCCCGCACGGCCTGTTGCAACCCGGTGTTGGCAAACCAATCGTCGCCTCTCTCCCCGGGAGCGGGGATCATCCCGGCCACCAGGACGACCAGGTCGACCGGAAGCCGGTCGGCCACCAGAGGCGCAGTGAAACCACCGGACGACTGGCCCACGACGACCAGATTGCGCCGATCGCCGATGGCGTCGACCACGGTATCGGTGTACTCGGGCAGGCCCGCGGCGTCGTCCTCACAGGGGAGGTCGGGGGCGACCGTTTCGTGACCCGCCCGGCGCAGATCCCTCTCCACCAAGTGCCAGTACCACCCCACGTCCCCGGACCCGTGGATCAAGACGAAGGTCCCCGCATCTGTGGGAGCCTGGTTCGCTGACAAGCCTCTCCTCCCGGGCCCCCGGAATCGGTGTCGGAGGCCGGGACTATACTGACCCGCGGTGACCGTGCTAGGCGGGGAGCTAGCGGTGCCCTGTACCCGCAATCCGCTCTAGCGGGGCCGAACATCCGCCT
>DAITPV010000336.1:0-2415 GCA_036833435.1 Actinomycetota bacterium
CGTGGTCACCCCGGTCGGGGGTCTCGGCGAGCAGGCGTCCGATCGGGACGTGGTGGTCCAGGACGACCAGGAGCTGGCGGCGGCCCTGGCGGAGCTCGCCGCCCGCCGCCACGACTCCACCGCGGCGCGATGAAGCTGTTCAAGCGGACCAAGGACCCGCATCACCACGAGCGGGCCCTGGACATCGACTACGAGCCTCCGATGGAGCCGGGGGAGAAGAAGAGGAGGAAGTCATTGCTGATCGTGTTCATCCTTCTATCGGTCTTCCTGGCGGCGCTGGCCCAGCTCACGTTGAAGTACGGCGTCGACCGGGTCACCAGCCACGGCCATTCCGGGATCGTCCTCAGCCAGCCGGTCAACTCGATCCTCCGGGTGGCCAGGGAACCGTTCATCTGGGTGGGGCTGACCCTGTTCGCCACGTCGGCGGCGGTGTGGATCGTGGTGCTGTCCCGGGCGTCGCTGTCGTTCGCGTATCCGTTCGCCGCGCTGACCTACGTGATCATCCTGCTGTTCGACCGGATCTTCCTGAAGGTGGACGTGCCGGGGCTCCGCTGGGCGGGCGTGCTGTTCATCGTGACGGGCATCATCCTGGTCTCCAGGACCCAGCACACGTAGCGCCGTCGTGGACGTCGACCTGGCCGTCGTGGTGGTGAACCACAACGCGGGCTCGTTCCTGCGCCGGTGCATGGAGTCGGTGCATCTGGCGGCGGGCGACATCCGCCTCGAGACGATCCTGGTCGATAACGCTTCGCGGGACGGGAGCGTCGAGGATGCCGTGGAGGGCTACCCGGACGTCCGGGTGATCCGGAACCGCGACAACCGGGGCTTCGCGGCGGCGGCCAACCAGGGGATCGCCGCGACTCGAGCGCCCTTCGTGCTGCTGCTGAACCCCGACGCTCAGGTGGTCGGGGGGACGCTGGCCGCGCTGGTCAAGGTGGTCCGGGATCGACCACGCGCAGGGGTGATCGGGGCCCTGGTCCGCAATCCAGACGGGTCGATCCAGCCCTCGGCTCGAAGGGTGCCCCGGCTCGGGGAGGCTCTGGGCCATGCGTTCCTGGGGCCGGTGGCTCGCGGGAATCGCTTCACCCGCTCGTACACCATGGCCGGATGGGACCGGGCCTCCGAGCGTGAGGTGGAGTGGGTGGCGGGCTCGGCGATGCTCCTCCGGCGGGCGGCGCTCGACGAGGTGGGGATGTTCGACGAGGGGTTTTTCATGTACGTCGAGGACGTGGACCTGTGCACCCGGCTGCGGCAGGCCGGGTGGGAGGTGCGGTTCTCGCCGGAGCTCGAGGTGATCCACCAGATCGGGGTGTCCACCAGGGGACAGACCGGCCGGATGGCCTTCGAGCATTCCCGGAGCATCTACCGGTACTACTCGAAGCACCGGGCTCGAGGTGCCGGGGTCCTCCTCAAGCCGTTCGTCCGGGTGGCCCTGTGGCTTCGGGCCCTGCTGATGACGGCGGTGGCCCGGTCACCGAGCGGCCGCTCGCACCCGAAGGCGCCGTCGTGAAAGCCGTGGTGCTGGTGGGCGGTGAGGGCACCCGCCTGCGGCCGCTGACCGAGACCATCCCCAAGCCGCTGGTCCACTTCATGAACCGGCCGTTCATCGACCATGTCCTCGACCACCTGAGCCGCCACGGCGTCGACGAGGTCATTCTGTCCTCGTCGTACCTGGAAGAGGAGTTCCACTCCTATCTTTCCGGCCGAGGAGGCCCACCGGCGGTGATGTGGATCACTGAGCCCCGCCCGCTGGGGACCAGCGGGGCCATCGCGGGGGCCCGTGAGCACCTGGAGGAGACCTTCCTGGTGCTGAACGGCGATGTGCTCACGGATCTGGACCTCGAGGCGCTGGTGTCCTTCCACCGGGACCGTGAGGCTGTGGCCACGATCGCCCTCACCGCGGTCGACGACGCCCGTCCGTACGGCCTGGTGGAGGTGGACTCGGAGGGTCGGGTGCTGGCATTCCGTGAGAAGCCGTCTGATCCGGTGCCCGGCACCATCAACGCGGGAACGTACGTGCTGGAACCCCGGGCGCTGGACGGCGTTCCCTCGGGCGAACCGACGTCCATCGAGCGTCAGACGTTCCCGGCGTTGATCGAGGGCGGCGAAGCGGTGTCCGCCCAGGTCTCCGAGGCGTACTGGCGGGACCTTGGCACCCCCGAGGCGTACATCCAGGCGCACGTCGATGCGGTCGACGGGCTGGTGGCCCCGTACCGGGCGGGCGGGCCCGTCGTGGCGGACGGTGCCAGGGTCGACGAGGGTGCCACCCTCGGCCGGCACGTGGTTATAGGGGAGGGTGCGCGCGTGGGGCCCGGCGCCTCGGTGGAGCGATCCGTGCTCCAGCGTGGGGTGGTGGTGGACCGGGATGCCTCGGTCGAGGGAAGCATCCTGGGTCCCGCCAGCCGGGTGCATGCC
>DAITPV010000337.1:0-2405 GCA_036833435.1 Actinomycetota bacterium
GCGAAGGTCCGCGAGGCGCTGCGACAGGTCCTCGATCCGGAGATCGGCAAGCCGATCGAGGACCTCGGCATGCTCTCCGGCATCGACATCTCTCCCGACGGTCTGGTCAGGGTCCACGTCCTCCTGACGATCGCCGGATGTCCGCTCAAGGACCGCATCAACAGCGACGTCACCGGAGCGCTGGCTCCCCTCGAGGGCGTGTCCGGCGTGGAGGTGGTCCTCGGGGAGATGACCGGAGATCAGCGGGAGAGCCTGGTCCACAGCCTCCGTGGAGCCCAGGCCGATGCCCAGCCGGTGTTCTTCACCGAGAGCGACACCGAGGTCATCGCGGTGGCTTCCGGGAAGGGCGGCGTGGGCAAGTCCAGCGTCACCGTGAACCTGGCCGCCGCCCTGGCCGCCGAGGGTCACCGGGTCGGGGTTCTGGACGCGGACGTGTGGGGCTTCTCGGTCCCCCGGATGATGGGCGTGGCCGGGCGACCGGTGGGATTCAACGACATGATCCTCCCGCTGGAGTCCCACGGCGTGAAGATCATCTCGATGGGGTTCTTCGTGTCCGACGAGACCCCGGTGATCTGGCGAGGCCCCATGCTGCACAAGGCGCTGCAGCAGTTCCTCGGCGACGTGTACTGGGGAGACCTCGACTTCCTCCTGGTCGACATGCCGCCGGGAACCGGAGACGTGGCCCTGTCGCTGGCCACCTTCCTCCCCGCGGGGTCCATGGTCGTGGTCACCACGCCTCAGGACGCCGCCAGCAAGGTCGCCGAGCGCGCCGGACGGATGGCCCAGCATCCCAACGTCAAGCTGAAGCTCCTGGGGGTCATCGAGAACATGGCCGGGTTCGTGTGCCCCCACTGCGGAGAGATCACCGACCTGTTCGGGGTGGGCGGCGGGGTGAAGACGGCCGAGGCCCTCGGGGTCCCGATCCTCGGGGCCGTGCCGATGCAGGTCTCCCTCCGCGAGGGCGCCGACACCGGCTCACCGATCGTCCTCAGCGAGCCCGACTCGCCCGCCGGCCGGGCCCTTCGAGACGTGGCCGGCGAGCTCGCCAAGCGGTCGACCACCAAGGTCGGCAAGTCGCTGCCGCTGACCGTGGCCCGCAGCTAAGGGCGCTCTCGCTCCTTCGGGGGCGCCGACCCCGGCTCATCCGGCGGCACGAACACGGTCGTGGCCCGTTCCTCATCGTCGTCATCCGGCTCGCCGTCGGGTTCCTTCTCGCCGGCCAGCGGCCGTCTGGCGTACCGGAGGAGCATGAACAGTGAGAGTGCGATCGCCGCGACCGACGCCCATTGGCTCCCGGTGAGCCCGAACCACGTCTTGTCCACCCGGAGGAAGTCGGTGACGATCCGGCCCGCGCCGTAGAAGATCGCGAACGTCATGATCAGGACGCCTTCGCGCCGGGGGCTCTGGTTCATCCACCACAGCAGGGCCAGCAGGCCCATGGCGATGAAGAAGTCGTAGAGGGCCGTCTGATGGACCCCCGCGCCCTGCGACACGAGTTCTCCCGTCCGATCGAGGAGCCGGGCGCCCTCTCTGCTGAGGGTCTCGACCATGCCGTTCGGGAGGTTGGCCTGCCACTCGCCCGGTCCGAGCTCGATCCAAGGACCGGGGAGGACTCCCCCGCGGTACGCCCACCCCAGGAAGAAGTCGGTCGGCTTGCCCAGGTGGTCGCCGATCACCAGGTCGCCGATCCGCCCGACCATGATGCCCAGGGCCAGGCCGATGGCCGCGGAGTCCATGACCTGGAGGAACCGGTAGCCGTACCGGCGCATCACGGGGTACGCGAAGATCATGGCGCCGGTGATCCCCCCGATCAGGCTGATCCCTCCACGCCAGATGGCCAGCATGTCGGTGAACGAGGAGAACTCGCTGAAGTGCCCGATCACGTAGAAGAACCGGGCGCCGACGATGGCTCCGATCAGGGCCCACAGGAGGATCGAGCCGGTGTGCTCCTCGGCGATCCCCCGCTTCTTCCCCTCGCGGATCATGACGAAGGAACCCACCAGGTACCCGGCCGCGATCCCGATCCCGTGCGGCGAGATCGCCAGGGGGCCCAGTCGGATCCGGTCGAGCACCGGCCAGCCGACCACCGCAAGCAGGGAAGGGAGAACCACGGCGAGCCAGTCTAGTGGAGGGCCCTGGTCCACACGTCGGCCACGGCTCGCCCCAGCAAGAGCCCACCGACGACATCGGACGGGTAGTGCACGCCCAGGTACACGCGAGAAGTGCCCACCACCATGGCCAGCGCCGCCAGGGCCCGGCGCGCGGATGGGGGCAGGTCCAGGTCCCGTCCGGCGACGGTCACGAACGTCAGGAGGACGGCGGGATGACTGCTGGGCCAGGAGGCCCCCTTCGGCTTCCCGATCAGCCGCCGGGCGTCGGGGAGCCCGGCGTCGTAGGGCCGCACC
>DAITPV010000338.1:0-2402 GCA_036833435.1 Actinomycetota bacterium
GTCTCCTCCCCGGAGGCCTCCAGCTCGGCGGCCAGCCCCTCGGGAGGTCCCACCTGGTACGAAGTTTCCCGGGCCAATCCGCCGGGCACGGGCCGGTAGAACGCGTAGAACACCTCGCCGCGCTTGCCGTCGGAGACCGCGCAGATCCGCCAGCGCGTGTACCGGACCGAGAACGCCAACACGTCCAGCGAGCCGATCCCCACCACGGGGACCCCCAGGACCTGAGCCAGGGCCCGGGCGGTGGCCACGCCCACGCGGAGGCCGGTGAACAGGCCCGGACCGAGACCCACCGCCACCCCACCGACCTGGGACGGGCGGATCTCCGACCACTCCATCAGGTGGTGGAGGGCCGGGATGACCACCTCCGAGTGCCCTCGCCCCCACGACAGCGAGGTCGATCCCAACAGGCCCTGCTCGGTTCCCAGAGCCACGCTGGACTGCGGGGTGGAGGTCTCGATCCCCACCACCAACATTACCCGCTCCTCCACGGCCCAAGGACGCCTTCCAGCCGCTCCCACCGTCCCATCCACCGGGGTCCCCGCCCGGAGAAAGCCAATCGACGGCCGTCGTCGGCCGGGTCGGTGCTGATCTCCACCCGGAGGTGGGAGTCGGGGAGGAGGGCCTCGATGGCATCTCCCCACTCGATGAACATCACCCCGCCGGGATCCAGGAGGTCCTCGAATCCCAGGTCCAGCACCTCCTTCAGGTTGTCGAGCCGGTACACATCCAGGTGGTAGACGGGCACATCACCACGGTACTCGCGGACCAGCACGAACGTGGGAGAGGTCACCGGATCGTGGACGCCCAGGGCCCGGGCGGCCCCCTGGACGAACGCGGTCTTCCCGGCCCCCAGGTCGCCGGTGAGGCTGATCACGTCACCGGGAACCAGCAGCTCGGCCAGGGCTCCGGCGACCTTGTGGGTCTCTTCGGGCGCGCGCGTGGAGACGGTGATGGGCGGGGTCCCGGTACCCATCAGAACAGTCCGAGCTGCTCCTCGACGACGGCCCCATCGCGGCCCTCGGTCTCCGACAGCGTCTCCTTGATCGTGGCGAAGTCGGAGCGGACCGACTCCATGACCTTGGAGGCGTCCCCGCCACCACGGAGGACGGCGGCCGGGTGGAAGGTGGGGATCACCACGCGCCCTCGCCACGGGTGGCGGATCCCCCGGACCCGGGAGATGGCCACGGGGCGGTCGAGCACCACCCTGGTGGCGAAGTTCCCCAGCGTCACGATGACCTTCGGGTCCACCAGCTCGATCTGGCGCAGGAGATAGGGCTGACACGACTCGAGCTCGTCGGGGAGCGGGTCGCGGTTCCCCGGAGGCCGACACAACACCGTGTTAGTGATCCGAACTTCTTCGCGGGCCATCCCGATCTCCCCGAGCAGCCGGTTGAGGAGCTGACCGGCGGCACCGACGAACGGAAGGCCCTGCCGATCCTCGTGATAGCCGGGCCCTTCTCCGATGAACATGAGGTCTGCATCGGGACTGCCATCAGCGAACACCACCTGGGTCCGGCCCGCCGACAATCTGCACCGGGTGCAGGTGGAGGCTACCCTGGCCAGCTCTTCGAGCTCCGCGTTCACGAGCTTCCCCTGTCCACGGTCACCGCCCGGCGGATGGCCCGAGCGGTGACCTCCTCCGCCATCCGCTCGAGCGCAGGCTGTGCCGCCTCGGTCCCCCCGGTGGCCAGCGTGAAGACGGTGTCTCCGTCCCACATTGTATGCGCGGGTTTCAGGGCTCGGGCAAGACCGTCATGCGCCGCGACGGCCAAGAGGTGAGCCCGTTCCCTGGTCAGCGCGGCGTCGGTGGCCACCACGACCAGCGTGGTGTTGGTTCCCGGCCACGGCGGCCCGGATGTCTCCTCACCCGGCGCCGCTGCTGCGAGGACGCTCCCGTCGTCGTCGACCACCTCGCCGACCGCGTTGACCGCCGCCAGCGCCCAGACCGTCACTCCCGCCTCGGTCATGGCCGCCGTCGCCAGGCCACCCGGGACGGCCCGGTCGGGTCCGTGGACCTTGGCCACCGTGGCTCCGGTCCCCGCGCCGACCCGGCCCTCGGCCACCTCCTCCGTGGCCGCCTCACAGGCCGCGTAGCCCTGATCGGGGCCCGGCCGAACCGAGCCGTCCCCCACCCCCAGGTCGAACAGCACCGCGGCGGGGACGATGGGGACCAGAGCCTCGCCGGCGAGAAACCCCACGTTGCGCTCCTCGAGCCACCGCACCACGCCGTCGGCCGCGGCGAGCCCGAAGGCGCTTCCTCCGGTCAGCAGGACCGCGTGAACCTCATGCACCAGCATGCCGGGTCGTAGCAGATCGGTCTCCCGGGTACCGGGAGCTCCGCCGCGCACCTCGCCCGAGCCCACCGTTCCCGGCGGGCAGAGCACCACCGTGCACCCGGTACT
>DAITPV010000339.1:0-2399 GCA_036833435.1 Actinomycetota bacterium
GTCTGCTCGCCCCGGATCGTTCCGAACGCCAGGCCGCCCACCGCGACGACCACCACCAGCGAGCCGAGCCAGTCGAATTGGCCCGTCGCCTCCTCGTCGCGGGTCTCCGGGACGCCTCTCCGGGTGGCGGCCAGCGCGATCAGCAGGAACGGCACGTTGATGAAGAACGCGGCCCGCCAAGAGATGGAGTTCACCAGGACCCCGCCGATGAACGGGCCCAGGATCGTGGTGGCCGCCGAGGCACCGGCCCACAGCCCGAAGGCTCGTCCCTGCTGCTCCCCCTCGAAGCTGGCGGTGATGATCGACAGCGAACCCGGAACCACCAGCGCCCCGGTGGCGCCCTGGAGGATCCGGAACAGGATCAGGAGCTCCATGTTCGGGGCGATGCCGCACAGCACGGACGTGGCCAGGAAGCCGATCAGGCCCAAAGTGAACATCCGCTTGCGCCCGTAGTAGTCGGTGAGCGCTCCGCCGAGGATCAGCAGGGCGCTGAGCGTGACGAAGTACGCGTTGGCCACGTAGGACTGTGCTTCGAGGCGCGCGAAGCCCAGCCACGGGCTGGAGAGCTCCGCTCCGATGCGCGGCAGGGCCAGGTTGACGACCGAGGTGTCCAGGAAGACGATCCCGGACCCCAGGATCACGGCCAGCATGGTCCACCGCTGCCAGCCGCTCATCGGGGTCCTGGCCCCACGCTTCTCGGTCGCCGGCGCGCTTCCTTCCACTCCCCGCCTCCGTTGGGTGGGCGTCGGCCAGCGTATCACCGGGATATCGACCTGGAATGGCGATACTGCCTCCAGCGGTTGGACAATGCATCCGAAGGGAGGCTGCGTGGACTACGACGTGATCGTGATCGGAGCAGGTGCGGGTGGAGAGGCCGCCGGGTCGGTGTCGGCCGGATCCGGAGGGAAGGTCGCGGTGGTCGAGCGAGACCTGGTGGGAGGGATCTGCAGCTTCTGGGCGTGCATGCCGTCCAAGACGCTGCTGGACTCCGCCGGTCGCCGGCGCGTGGGGGCCGACTACCCGTGGTCCAGAGCCTCCGCCCGGCGGGACTGGATGATCTCCCGGGAGAACATCGACTACCCGGACGATGGCGGCCATGTGGCCGGCCTCGAGTCGGCCGGCGCGGAGATCGTCCGGGGCACCGCTCGGATCGTGGGCCCCGGGCGGGTTGAGGTCGACGTCAAGGGCGAGGGACCGCGGACATTGGAAGGCAGAGCCCTGGTGGTGGCCACCGGATCCGTGCCGGTGATCCCCCCGATCGAGGGGCTCGAGGAGGCCGGGTACTGGACGAGCAACGACGGCACGTCGGTCCGCGAGCTTCCCTCGAGCATCGTGATCCTCGGTGGTGGAGTCGTGGGGGTCGAGCTGGCTCAGGCGTACGGGCGGTTCGGGGTGAAGACCACGATCATCGAGGGCGACGGGCGAGTGCTTCCTCGAGAGCATCCGCGGAGCTCAGAGCTGGTCACCGACCAGCTGCGGGAGGACGGTGTCGAGGTCCGATCCGGAGTCCGGGCCTCGGCGGTCCGCAGAGGCGGAGCCGGCCGCATCGTCGAGCTGGCCGACGGATCCACCGTCGAGGCGGCCGAGGTGATGGTCGCGGTGGGTCGGAAGACCTCCGACCTCCGGGCGCTGGGGTTGGAGGAGGCCGGCGTCACCCTCGACGACCACGGGAAGGCGAGCCCGGACGACCACATGCAGGTGGCCGACGCCGTGTACATGGCCGGCGACTGCGCCGGCGGGCTCCAGTTCACTCACGTGGCCGACTACGAGGGCCGCATCGCGGCCCGGAACGCCCTGGGTGAGGACGCCCACACGGATCTGTCCGTGGTGCCCCGGACGTCGTTCACCGACCCGGAGACCGCCGGCGTGGGACATACCGTCGAGGAGGCGCGGGACCAGGGCATCGACGCGTTCGAGGTGACCCAGGACTTCGCCCCCACCGCCCGGGGCTACACCATCGAGCCCCGCCGTGACTCGGACCAGGCCATCCTCGAGGGATCGCCCGGACACATCACCGCGGTGGTGGATCGGGACCGAGGGGTCATGGTCGGATCGTTCGCCGCCTGTCCCGGCGCCTCGGAGCTGATCCACGAGGCGGTGGTAGCGATGAAGCAAGCCATCCCGGTCGCGGTGCTCGCCGACACGATCCACGCGTTCCCCACCGGCGCCCGGGTGTTCGGGAACGTGATGGCCGAGGCGCGGGACAGACTGGACTCTGGCGACTAGCCCTCGAGCATCAACGTCACCGGGCCGTCGTTGACCAGCTCCACTTCCATGTGCTCGCCGAACACGCCCATCGACACGTTCGCTCCCAGGCCGGCCAGCGCCGCGGCGAAGGCCTCGACGATCCCGTCGGCCGTCTCCGGCGACGCGGCCTTCGCCCAGGACGGTCGCCGGCC
>DAITPV010000340.1:0-2384 GCA_036833435.1 Actinomycetota bacterium
CCCGGATCCGGGCCACCAGCTCCTTGGTGACGAACGGCTTGGTCACGTAGTCGTCGGCCCCGGACTCCAGCCCGACCACCACGTCCACGGTGTCGGTCTTCGCGGTGAGCATGAGGATGGGCACCGGGCTCCGGGTCCGGACGGCCCGGCACAGCTCGAAGCCGTCCTGGTCGGGCAGCATGACGTCCAGGATCAGGAGGTCGGGATCGGAGGACCCCAGGGCCTCCAGGGCCTCCTCGGCCGAGGCGGCGGTGCGCACGCTGTAGCCCTCGTCCTCCAGGGCCATGCCGACGATCTCCCTGAGCCGGGCGTCGTCGTCCACCAGCATGACGAGCGGGGAAGCCATGTCGAGCGCCATTATCGGACGGCCGGCGCTCAGCCGGTGAGGACGGGGTGGCCGGGGGACTCGATGAAGGCGGGGAGCAGGCTCCCCCGGAGCGTTCCATCCGGTTTGACCACCACCCGGGCCACCGCAGTATCGGAGCCCGCTGCCGAGAAGTTCGGCCACACGAAGTTGCCCAGTCCCCAGAAGATCGGCCGTCCCCGGTAGTGGTCCATGGGCTGGAGGCGATGGGCGTGGTGCCCGAAGATGACGTCCGCGCCGGCGTCGACGAACTCGTGGCCCAGCTCCACCTGCTCGGGGCGAGGCTCCGTGTCCAGCTCCACCCCCCAGTGGATGGTCACGATCACCAGGTCTGCCTGCTGCTTGGCCTGCCGGATGGCCCGGATCATGGCCTCGGTGTCGTGGCCGGCGGCGGTTCCCGGGTGCCGCTGAGCGGCCACCGCTTCGGGGAACGGGTCCACCACCTGGTCGATGCCCACCACCGCCACCGTCCACCCGTTCAGCTCGAACAGCGCCGGGGAGAGAGCCACCGCCGCGTTCCGTCCGGCACCCACCGGGGCGATCCGGTTCTCCCTGAGGTTCGCGATGCTGTCGAGGAGCGCATCGGGACCGTAGTCGTACGCGTGATTGTTGCCCTGGTTGGCCACCTCCACCCCGGCTCTTCGGATGCTCGGCAGGGCAGCGGGGTCACACCGGAAGTTGAACTCCTTCGGAACGGGCGCTCCCAGCTCCGATGCCGGGCACTCGAGGTTGACCACGGTGAGGTCGTCGTCCCGGAACAGGCCCTGCAGTCCGGTCCACGCGTGCTGGTACCCGTTCGCGGCCAGCGCGGGGATGTAGGAGGGGTCCACGTTCACGTCCCCGGTCCCGTGGATCAGGAGGCGACCCTTGGGGTCCTCGGTGGGCGTCGGTGATGGATCCGGCGAGGGAGTTGCTGCGGTGGGCCCGACCAGCGGAGTGGGGGCCGCCCGGGGAGGCTCCTCGGAGCGGAACAGGGCCGAGATGTCCTCGCGGAACAGGTATCCCGCGCCTCCGAGGGCCAGGGCCACGATCAGGGCCAGCCACAGCGGGCGGAAGCCGCCTCCGTCTCGATGCTCTCCCACCCGTCCCCTTTTTGATCGGGGGGTCCGCTCGTCCGGTGATGTCCAGGGGCTCCACTCCTGACGAGCTACCCCCCCGAGCCCCCCTGAAAGGGAGGGTCATCGTACCTGAGAGAACCCTCATCCCCTGCTCAGGGGAGGTTCAGTCCCGGTGGCGATATTCGGTGGTGACGACGGCAGAAGGCCGTCACCGACCACCAGGAGGTGGGCGATGAGATTCACCAAGCGAATCCTGGCGCTCGTGGCCGGAGGGTCGGCCGTGGGCGTGGGGGCCGTGGCCGGCGCGGTGAACGGGCCGGACGGCGCCCCGGCACCGGACCCGGTGTCCCTCGGAAATGAGGGCACCGCGGTTGATATCGAGGGCGATGAGATCCGCGTCGCGGCGCAGGCTTCGCCGGTGGCCGACGAGCTGGACTCCGCGAACACCGCCGGCTCGGCAGACACCGGGGGAACCAGGACGCCGGGGACGAACAGCCCGGGGACCAACAGCCCCGGGACGAACAGCCCCGACGATCGGAACACCGCGGGGACGAACACCCCCGGGACCGACTCCCCCGGCACCGCATCGAATACGCCGGGCACCGACAGCGGGAATACCGGGAGCCACAACACCCCGGACACCGCCGACTCGCACGAGGACAACAGCGGTCCGGGCAGCGAGGGCGAGGAGCACGAGGACAGCAGCGGGCCCGGGAGCGAGGGCGAGGAGCACGAGGACAACTCCGGCCCCGGATCCGGTGAGGACCACGACTCGAGCGACGAGGACGACAGCTCCGGCTCCGGTTCCGGCGAGGACGACAGCAGCGGATCGGGTGATGGTGACGACAACAGCGGGTCGGGCAGCGCGTAAGTGACCAACCGCACGTCCGTTCCTCCCATCCCCTCGGACCCCGGCCTCCCCGGGGCCCGAGGGCTGTTCGAGGCCGACGGGACCGGCGCCG
>DAITPV010000341.1:0-2340 GCA_036833435.1 Actinomycetota bacterium
CTCGGCCTCGTCACCGACCGGGCGTCTGAGCTCCGCGACCATCCACGCCGACACGCCGGTCCGCAGGGACACGGCTTCGTCCAACGATCCCTCCGGCGGCCCGGGAGGATCGGCGGCCAGCCGGCGGAGGACGGCGTTGACCAGCCCACGCTCCCCCGGTGCGACCACGGCCACGGTCTCACCGACGGCCGCGTGTGCCGGGATGCGAGTGAACAGCACCTGGTACGCCCCCACCCGGAGCGCGGCCCGGGCCGTGGGCGGGGCATCCGGCAGTGGCAGCCGGAGCCGCGGAGCGAGGGCAGCGTCGATGGGGACCAGACGACGCAGCGTCCCGTAGGAGAGCTCGGTGGCCAGGGCCCGGTCTCGCTCGGACATCGCCGAACGCGACAGCAGGCCGGCCATCACCCGGTTGGAGAACGCTCCCTCGTCCGCGACCCGGCGGACCGCCTCAACCGCCAGGCCTCGAGCGCTAGCCGCCGAAGCGCTCACCGACCTCCGGACGTTGTCCCCGGGCCCACTCCGGCCCGGACATGGGACGCCGGCCCTCGGGGACTACCATCTCGAGGGCCACCGAGCCCGATCCGGCGGCGACCTCCACCCGATCCTTGGAGGCCTCCACGATCGTCCCGGGCTCCCCACCCTCGCCTTCGCCACGCGTGGTTCGAAGGACCTTCACCACCCGGCCCCGGAACGTGGATCTAGCTCCGGGATCGGGAGCCAGGGCCCGGACGCGACGCCGAACCCCCGGGGCGTCCTCGGTCCAGTCGATCCACATCTCCTCCGGCTTCAGCTTGGGGGCCATGGTGGCCCGCGCGTCATCCTGGGGCTGCTCCTCCACGCTCCGGTCGGCCAGCCGGTCCAGGGTCTCCACCAGGGCCCGTCCCCCCAGCGAGGCCAGGCGCTCGCCCAGCGATCCGCCATCGTCCTCGTCCCGCACCCCTTCGGGAACCTGGACCAGCACGGGACCGGTGTCCATGCCCTCGTCCATCCGGATCGTGGTCACCCCGGTCGTGACGTAGCCGTCCAGGATGGCCCGCCGGACCGGGTCGGCCCCTCGCAGGGCGGGGAGCAGCGAGAAGTGGACGTTGACCGGTGCCACGGCGGGGACGTCCAGGACCGGGGCCGGAAGGATCTCCCCGTAGGCCACCACGGCCATGACGTCCGGAGCTGCCTTCCGGAGAGCCTGGAGGCCCGATCCCTCCTTCACGGTGGCCGTCTCGTGGAGGGGAAGCCCGTGTCGGCGAGCCGCATCGGCCACCGCCGTGGGTCGCGGGGCGCGGCCACGACCGGCCGGCCGGGGCTCCCGAGTGATCACCAGGGCCACGTCGTGTCCCGACTCAGCCACGGCCTCCAGCGAAGGCACCGACCAGGGATCGTTGCCCAGGAAGACCACCCGCATGGGGGTTACAGGGCTCGGGAAGGATCGTGTGGCGGAGGAGACAGGCCCAGAGCCTGGTCCCGGAGCTCCGCCAGGGCCTGGCGGCGATGCTCCTCGTCGAGGCGGTCGATGAACAGCACGCCGTCGAGGTGGTCCACTTCGTGCTGGAGGACCCGGGCCAGGAGCTCCTCCGCCTCGAAGGTCTCCTCATGGCCGTCGAGGTTGAATCCTCGAACCCCCACTCGCTCGTGTCGCTGCACCGGGTAGTACAGACCCGGCAGGGACAGGCAGCCTTCCTCGAGGATCTGCTCGCCCCACTCGTCGAACAGGGTCGGGTTGGCCAGCGCGCGAGCTCCCGTGTCGTCGGCGATGTCGAACACGATGAGCCGGATAGGCCGTCCCACCTGCGGGGCGGCCAGCCCCACACCGGGCGCCTCGTGCATGGTCTGGATCATGTCCTCGGCCAGCGCCTTGAGGGCCGCGTCGAAGTCCTCGACGGGCCGCGCGGGATCTCGGAGCACCGGGTCGCCGAACGTTCGGATCCTCATGACAGGTGCGGTTCCGCCTCCACCCTGGTCACCGTCCCGTCCTGAGCCATGGCCACCAGTCGCTCCCGGAGCCGCGGGACGGAATCGGGACGTACGGTGATCAAGGATACCGTCTCGCCTTCCGCGGACGAGGTCAGCAGGTTCACCGGACGCAACGCCGCCAGCTCGGTGGCCAGCGCGGGACTCCCGGCAACCCTGAACACCGGACACCCCGGCGGGAAGCCGGCCTCGGCGCGCCGGCGAGCCTCGGCGCGATGGAAGTGCCAGGGGTCCCATCGCACCAGCGCCTGGATCGCCGGATCTCCCGGCTCGTTCGTGTGAGCCAGGACCCGTCCGCCGCCGGACCGGGGACCCGCCCACGCCGCCGCCTCCATCCAGGTCGCCAGGGCCTGCTCACCAGCCCCCAGGCCCGCC
>DAITPV010000342.1:0-2329 GCA_036833435.1 Actinomycetota bacterium
ACCTGGACGTCCTCCTCGGCGGCTGCCTTGGCGATCTGCTCCGGGGTCAGCCGGATCCCCTGGTAGATCACCTCGAACCCGGCGTCCCTGGCCCGCACCGCCACCTGCTCGGCGGCGTTGGAGTGGCCGTCGAGACCGGGCTTGGCCACCAGCATCCGGAGCCGCCCCACCCCCGCCCGGGCCACCGCGGCGTCCACCTTCCGGCGAGCCTCCTGGAGCGCCTCGGGAGCTTCCTTGACCGGGGCCGACCCCGACACGCCCGTGGGAGCGCGGTAGTCCCCGAACACCTCGCGGAGCGCGCCGGCCCACTCCCCCGTGGTCACCCCAGCCCGGGTGGCCTCGATCGAAACCGGGACCAGGTTCTCGCTGCCCTCCGCCACCCGGCGCAGGTCGTCGAGCGACCGCCGAACGGCCCCCTCGTCGCGTTCGCGCCGCCAGCGCTCCAGCCCCTCCACCTGCTCGGCCTCGGCCGCCGGGTCCACCTGGTGGAACGCGAACCCCTCGTCGAGCCCCTCGACCAGGGGTGAGGTCTCGGTCTCCGTGAACCGGTTGACCCCGACCACGACTCGCTCGCCCGTCTCGATGGCCCGCAGGCGCTCCGCGTGCTTGGCCACCAGGCGCTCCTTCATGTAGCCCAGGGCGTCCACGGACCCACCGGCATCCAGCACTCGTCGGAGCTCGTCCCAGGCAGACGCCTCGATCTCGTTGGTCAGCGTCTCGACCACCGGGGAGCCGGCGAACAGGTCCTCGTGCTCGAGCAGGTCGGACTCGTACGCCAGGATCTGCTGGGCCCGCAGCGACCACTGCTGGTCCCAAGCCCGGGGCAAGCCCAGCGCCTCGTTCCATGCCGGGAGCTGGACGGCCCGGGCTCGAGCATCCTTGGACAGGGTGACCGCCAGCATCTCCAGGAAGATGCGGTACACGTTGTTCTCGGGCTGGTCGGCGGTCAGGCCCAGCGAGTTGACCTGAACCCCGTACCGGAACCGGCGGAACTTGGGATCCTCCACGCCGTAGCGCTCCCGGCAGATCCGATCCCACAGCCGGGCCAACGCCCGCATCTTGCACATCTCCTCGACGAACCGGATGCCGGCGTTGCAGAAGAACGCGATCCGGCCCACCAGCCGGGGGAGGTCATCGTCGGTGATCTGTCCGGAGGCCTTCACCGAATCGAGGACGGCCACCGCGTTGGCCATCGTGTACGCCGTCTCCAGGACGGGATCGGCCCCGGCCTCCTGGAGGTGGTACGAGCACACGTTGATGGGGTTCCACCGCGGCACCTCGTGCAGCGTCCAGGAGATCAGGTCCGTGGTCAGCCGCATGGAGGGCTGGGGCGGGAACGCGTAGGTCCCTCGGGACAGGTACTCCTTGAGGACGTCGTTCTGCGTGGTCCCGGTCAGCTCCGCCAGGTCCGCTCCGTGCTCCTCCGCCACCGCGGCGTACAGGGCCAGGAGCCACACGGCGGTGGCGTTGATGGTCATCGAGGTGTTCATCTCGCCGACCGGGATGCCGTCGAACAGGGTCCGCATGTCGCCGAGGTGGCCGATCGGCACCCCCACCCGCCCGACCTCCCCCACGGACATGGGGTGGTCGGAGTCGTACCCGCACTGGGTGGGCAGGTCGAAGGCCACCGACAGTCCCGTCTGGCCCTTGGCCAGGTTGGCCTTGAACCGCTCGTTGGACTGCCGCGGCGTGGCGTAACCCGCGTAGGTGCGGAAGATCCAGGGCTGTGGACGGCTCATGGCGTCCTCGGGCCGAAGTATACGCGGCGGTAGGTCCGCCCTATCCCGCTCCGCCGATCCCGCAGACCTCGTTGAGGTACAGGTACGGGCTCACCGCCGACCCCCCGCCGGGGTGGTACTCGAAGTGGTCGTGCGGGGGAGTCCCCGCCGCGTTCCCGGTGTTCCCCACGTACCCGATGATGTCCCCGGGCACGACGTGCTGGCCGTCGACACCCGCATGCTGGACCAGGTGGGCGTTGTACACGTAGTCGGCGTTCGCCGAGCCGTACACGTGGACCACGATGCCCCCCAGGCCGTCGAACCCCTCCTCGGCCGTCCCTTCGAACGGCGCGTGGATCGGGGTCCCCACCGGGGCGAAGATGTCGTTGCCCTGGTGAGTGTGACCGACGCGAGGCGCTCCGAAATCGTCGACGTACGAGCGCGGCTCGCCGACGGGGCACCAGTAGAACGGACCGTCTGCCTTGAGCGGCGGCGCGGCCGGATTCCCCACCCCGGTGAACCCGTACTGGGCCAGGAGCTGCTTTTGGAGCTTCTTCTCCAGCTTGTCCACCGCCTCTTCGCCCTCGGCCACCCGGTCCGCGTACTCGACC
>DAITPV010000343.1:0-2317 GCA_036833435.1 Actinomycetota bacterium
GAACGCCTCCTCCCCGCCGAGCTCGGCGATGTTCTCGCCGAGCCTGGTGTCGACGTCCTCATCGGGGACGTCGATCCCCCGGCCGTCGGCGAACTCCCGAACCAGCTCCTGGTGGATCAGGAACGTCAGGTAGTTCCTGGCCAGCTCCTGACGTTGGAGCTCACCCTGCTCCCCCTCGGGGAGCTGCGAGGCCAGGCGGGGATCGGACAGGAGGTACGAGAGCTCCCGGTTGAACTGGTCCTCGTCGATCTTGGCCCCGTTGACCGTGGCCGCCGCGGTGTTGAGGAGGCCACCACAGCCGGTGAGGACCAGCGCGGCGATCAGAAGGAGGGTGCGCTGCACGCGGCGGATTCTAGACGACGGCCTTCAGGTTGGAGCGCACCCACTCGGGGAGCCCGGGACCCATGTGCCGGGGCTCCGGGTCGAGGTTCAGGGTCCTGGTCACCTGGTGGTACGCGGCCCGGTCCGGCAGTGGCCGGTCCGCGGGGATGTCGATGGGGCGGATCCGCACCTGGTTGCGATACGTGCCGATCTCCTGGACCCCGAGCTGGGACGCCGCCACCCGGAGCCGGGCCAGGGCCACTAGGGTCTCGGCTTCCTGCGGCAGGGGGCCGAACCGATCCTCCGCTTCGGTGCGGATGGCGTCGAGCTCCTCGTCGGTCCTGGCGTCGGCGACGCGCCGGTACAGCTCCAGCCGCAGCCGTTCCTGCCCCAGCCAGTCCACGGGGAGGAAGGCTCGGACCGGGAGCTCGATACGGATGTCCTCCTCCTCGGCCAGGGGCTGTCCCTTCATCTCGGCCACGGCTTCGCCGAGGATCCGGGCGTACGTGTCGAACCCCACGGCGGACACGTGACCGTGCTGCTCGGCTCCCAGCAGGTTGCCGGCTCCCCGGATCTCCAGGTCCCGCATGGCCACCTGGAACCCCGAGCCGAGCGCGGTCAGCCGGCTGATGGAGGCCAGGCGTGCGTGGGCTTCCTCGGTGAGCTGCCTGGCCGGCGGGAAGAACAAGTACGCGAACGCTCTCTCTGGGGACCGCCCCACCCTCCCGCGGAGCTGATACAGCTGGCTGAGCCCGAACCGGTGGGCCCGGTCCACGATCAACGTGTTGGCACTGGGGACGTCGAGACCGGACTCGATGATCGACGTGCATACCAGCACATCGGCCTCCCCGTTCCAGAACGCCAGCATGGTCTTCTCCAGGATCGCCTCGTCCATCTGCCCGTGGGCGATCCCGATCCTGGCCTCGGGGATCTTCTCGGCGAGCCGGGCGGCGAACCCGTCGATGGAGCGGACGTCCGCGCGGACCCAGAACACCTGGCCCCCGCGGCGAAGCTCCCGGCGGACCGCCCCCAGGGCCACCTCTTCCTCGTGCGGACCCACGTACGTGAGCACCGGCTGGCGGTCCTCCGGTGGAGTGTCCACCACGCTCATCTCCCGGACCCCGGACAGCGCCATCTCCAGCGTCCGGGGGATCGGGGTGGCGGTCATCGTCAGGACGTCCACGCTGACCCGGAGCCGCTTCATCCGCTCCTTGTGGGCCACCCCGAACCGCTGCTCCTCGTCGACGACCAGGAGCCCCAGGTCCTTGAATCGAACGTCCGTGGACAGGAGGCGGTGGGTCCCGATCACCACGTCGACCTTGCCGGCAGCCACGTCGTCCAGGACCCGGCGCTGATCGGCCTTGGACAGGAACCGAGACACCATCTCCACCCGCACCGGGAACGGCGCGTAGCGCTCGGAGAACGTCACCTGGTGCTGCTCCGCCAGCAGCGTGGTGGGCACCAGGATGGCCACCTGCTTCCCGTCCATCACGGCCTTGAACGCGGCCCGGACGGCGATCTCGGTCTTGCCGTACCCCACGTCCCCGCAGATCAAGCGATCCATCGGAGCGGGGGCCTCCATGCTTCGCTTCACGTCGTCGATCGCGGCCAGCTGGTCCCTGGACTCCTGGTGCGGGAACGCGTCCTCGAGCTCCCGCTGCCACGGCGTGTCCGGGGCAAACGCGTGACCGGGAACCGACATCCGAGCGGTGTACAAGCGCACCAGCTCCCCGGCCATGTCTCGAACCGCTGCCCGGACCCGGGCCTTTGCTCGAGGGAAGTCGCTGGACCCCAGGCGGTGGAGCCGGGGCTGCTCGCCTCCCACGTACCGGGCCACCGCATCCACCTGGTCGGCGGGCACGTACAGCCGGTCACCGGCGGCGTACTCGAGCAACAGGTAGTCCCGCTCCGAGCCACCGACCGGCCGGCGGACCATCCCCAGGTACCGGCCCACGCCGTGAACCCGGTGGACGGCGTAGTCCCCCGCCGCCATCTC
>DAITPV010000344.1:0-2315 GCA_036833435.1 Actinomycetota bacterium
CGGCTCGCAGTCGGGTCCGGGTGGGCTCGTGGCGAAGGATCCGGAGCAAGGCCTCCGCCGCCGCGCGCTCATCGCCCGCTTCGTACAGCAGGCCCGTCTCGCCATGCGCGACCACCTCGGGCAGCCCTCCCACCCTGGGTCCAACGGCCGGCACTCCGCACGCCGCGGCCTCGAGCGCGGCCAGGCAGAAGCTCTCCGCCCTGCTCGTAAGGAGGAGAACGTCCGCGTGCGGAAGCACCTGCTCCACTGAGGGATGGAGGCCCAGGAACCGGACCCGCGAGCCCACTCCGGCCTCGGTGATCGCGGCCCGGGTGTCGTCCATCGCCTCTCCGTCGCCGACGAGCCACAGTTCGGCGTCCAGCTCGCGGGCGACCCGGGCGAAGACGCCAACAACTGCGGCGGGATCCTTCACCGGCCGGAAGTTCGATACGTGGGCAATCCTGGCCGGCCGCGGCGCCGAGGACCCGTTGCCGTTCGCGGGGCGGAACCGGCGAACGTCCACGAAGTTGGGGATGAGCTCCGGAGGCCGCCGGAGAGCAAACATCCTGGTGGCCAGCCCGACATGGCTCTTGGAGACGGTAGTCAGATGATCGATCTCCGCGAGAGCCCTGGCCAGGCTGGGCCCGTTCCGCGAACGTCCGTGAACACTCACGTCCGTGCCATGGAGCGTCCCGATCGACCGCGGAGCCTGTGGTCCCAGCCGACGGTGCACCTCCTCAGCCACCCACGCGAAGGGCACGGCGTAGTGGAAGTGCAGGATGTCCAGGCCGGGATGCCGAACCACGGCCACCACCCGGTCGGCCAGGGTGTGCATCTCGCGATCCGACCAGTCCTCGTCCAATCGGGCCGATGCCGGGGCGTGGCCGTCTCCCTCCCGCAGCGGATGGAACGTGACACCCGGCGCGAACGCGGCGATCCCCAGGGGCAGCGTCCGGGCGAACAGGTGCACGTCGTGCCCTCTGACCGCCAGGGCATTGCCCAGGTCGACGGCGATACGGGCGCTGCCGCCTACGCTCCGGTGGCACAGCAGGCCGACTCGCAGGGTCACCACAGGATCTCCGAGGAGGAGAGACGCTGTGCGAGGACGGAGGTCAAGCGTTCGGACAGGTCCGGATGGTGCCGGAGGAAGTCCCTGAAATGCGATCCCCGCATGACCAGGACCTTCAGGTCGGTCTTCGCTCGAAGGGTTGCCGAGCGCGGCAGGTCGGTGAGTACGGCAAGCTCGCCGACGACCTCACCGGGACCTGCTTCGAACACCACCTTCTCGCCCGCCGGATCTGCCTTCAGGACGTCGACGAGCCCGTCTAGGATCACGTACAGCTCGTCTTCCCGTTCCCCCTGCCGGCACAGATGGCTCCCGGGGTCCAGCCATCGCTCCGACATCAGGCGGGTCACGTCGTACAGCTCCCGGTCATCGAGGAAGGCGAGGAGTGGAATGCCTCGGACCCGCTCTACCCGTTCCCGGAGGGTGGCCTCGGCCACCCCCAGCAGATTGGCGAACAGGCGCAGGGCACCCGGAACCCCTTCGGGGATCTGGCGGAAGAACGAATAGCCCGTGTAGATGTAGTTGCCTCTGCCATGCCGGGCGATCAGCAGGCCGCCCTGCTGCGGGTCTTGTCCGGGGTCGGCGCTCTCCAGCACGGAGACGTATCGCTTGTCCCACTCACCGAAGAAGTAGAGCCCCCGGTCGTGGACCCAGCCCTTGAAGTCCTCGGGGCCGATCCGATTCGGGACCGAGAGCACGGAATGCTCGGGGTCCAGGATGGTCACCGGTGCGTCGGAGATCGTGACCCGGTCGTGCGGCTGGTGGTACCGGAAGGGGAACGGAGCGTTCCCCGTCCGCTGGTACGCGTACGCCTGGTACTGGACCACGAGGGTTCCACCACGCTCCACGTACTCGAGCAGCCGGGCCGCATTGCGGCGGACCCCGTCGCTCACGAGGTAGGCGTTCGGCCCCACAACGATGGCGTCGAACATGCTGAGGTCCGCGTACAAGAGCTCCTCGGCATCCAGAACGGTCATGTCGAGGCCGAAGTGGTCCAGAGAGGCCAGGATGGCTTCATCGGCGCCCCGGATGTAGCCGTACTTCAGTGTCCGCACGAACTCCGACTCGATGAGATGGAGCGAGACCGCGGCGGGGGCCATGATGAACGCCTCCGCGATGCAGTTGGTCTCGTCCGCCGGCCCCGAGAGGCCCGGTGCACGCCGGCGGACCGGCTGGAGCATCAGGCCGTACTCCCGTGTTCCGGATCGCACCCGATAGTCGAGCTCGTGCACGCCCGGCTTGGCGTCGGCGGGGATCCGGACCTCGAACC
>DAITPV010000345.1:0-2292 GCA_036833435.1 Actinomycetota bacterium
AACCGGGATGGAGCATGCCAGGCACGCCGGTCGCTCGCAGACGGCGCAGCGACCCTTGGCCGGGCGGTCGGCGTGGACCGAGCAGCGTTGCTGAACGACCTGCTCCGGGGCTCCCACCTCCGGCCGATTCTCCCATGGGCGATATGCTCGCCGCCGTGGAGATCGCGGTCCTCGCTTCGGGCGCGGGAACCAACCTTCAGGCCTTCCTCGAAGATGCGGTCGTTGCGCCGAACGTGTCGCTGGTCGTCTCCGACCGTGCGGATGCCGGCGCCCTGGAACGAGCGGAGGCGGCGGGCGTTCGGGCCGTGCACCTCGATCCACGGGCCCACGCCTCCCGTGAAGACCACGACCTGGCCCTTCGCGACGTCCTCTCGAGCATCGACCTGGTGTGCCTTGCGGGGTACATGCGGATCCTGACCCCGGAGGTGGTCCGGCCGTTCTGGGGGCGGATGGTGAACGTCCACCCGTCGTTGCTCCCCGCGTTCCCCGGCGCCCACGCGGTGGAAGACGCGCTGTCCTGGGGGGTGAAGGTCACGGGGGTGACCGTCCATCTGGTCGACGAGGAGGTGGACCATGGGCCGATCCTGGCCCAGGAACCGGTGCCCATCCTCGACGGCGACGACCGTGGATCGCTCCACGCCCGGATCCAGGACGTCGAGCATCGCCTCTACCCAGCGGTGGTGCGGCTGTTCCTCGAGGATCGAGTGCGGGTCGACGGCCGGACCGTCAGGGTCGTCGACCGGGCCGGAGCCTGAACCCGGTAGGCTCCTCGCTCGTGGGGGAAGAGCGCGGCGACCGGGTTCCCGTCCGGCGGGCGTTGATCTCGGTCTCTGACAAACAGGGACTGGAGGAGCTCGCCGCCGGGCTCGCCGACCTCGGGGTTCGGGTGGTCTCGACCGGAGCTACCGCCGACGAGCTCCGGCGAGCCGGCCTCGAGGTGCAGGCCGTCTCTGACGTCACCGGGTTCGCGGAGATGCTGGACGGCCGGGTCAAGACCCTCCACCCGGCGATCCACGGCGGGATCCTGGCTGACCGGTCGAACCCCAAGCATCTCGAGGAGCTGTCTGCCATGGGGATCGAGGCCTTCGAGCTAGTGGTGGTGAACCTCTATCCGTTCGCTCGCGCGGTGGACTCGGGGGCACCCCCCAATGAGGTCGTGGAGCAGATCGACATCGGGGGTCCGACCCTGGTCAGGGCGGGGGCCAAGAACCATGGGTCCGTGGCCGTGGTGGTGAGCCCGAGCCGGTACCCGGAGATCCTGGCGGAGCTCCGCAGGCACGGGGGGTTGGACTTCGGCACCCGGCGGACGCTGGCCGCGGAGGCTTTCGCCCACGTGGCCACGTACGACGCCGCCATCGACCAGTGGTTCCGCCGGCTGGACGATGGGATGCCGGGTGCACTCACCGTAGGCCTGGAGCACCTGGCCGCTCTCCGGTACGGCGAGAACCCGCATCAGCGCGCGGCCATGTACCGGGAGGTGCTGGGCCCGGGTCCTCTGGGCGGGGCGGAGGTTCTCCAGGGCAAAGAGATGTCGTTCAACAACTGGCTCGATGCGCAAGCGGCCCGGGACCTGGCCGCGATGCTCGCGGAGCCCGCCGCGGTGATCGTCAAGCATCACAATCCCTGTGGCGCCGCCGTCGCGGAGAGCGCCGCCCAGGCGTACCGGCGGGCGGTGGACTCTGACCCGGTCTCGGCGTTCGGCGGCGTGGTGGCGTTCCACGGGGAGGCGGACGAGCAGGTCGCCGAAGCGATGCGCGAGGTGTTCACCGAGGTCGTGCTGGCGCCGTCCTTCACCGATGGCGCGTTGGAGGCCTTCTCGGGCCGGCAGAACCTTCGGGTGGTCCGAGCGCCCGTCTCCTTTCCCGGAGGGCGCCTGGAGATCCGGCCGATCGCCGGCGGAGCGCTGGTCCAGGATGAGGACGCCGTCACCGAGACCCGGCTGGACATGAAGGTGGTCACCGGACGGGAACCCTCGGAAGAGGAATGGGACGACCTCCTGTTCGCGTGGACGGTGGCGGCCCGGGTGAAGTCGAACGCCATCGTGCTGGCCTCGAACCGAGCCACGGTCGGCGTGGGGGCCGGGCAGATGAGCCGCGTCGATGCCGTGGACATCGCCGCTCGCAAGGCCGGCGAGCGGGCCCGGGGCTCGGCGATGGCTTCGGATGCCTTCTTCCCGTTCCCCGACGGCATCACCCACGCGGCGGAGGCCGGGGTGACGTCGGTGATCCAGCCCGGCGGCTCCGTACGCGACGAAGAGGTAGTGGCCGAGGCCGAGGAGCACGGGATGGCCAT
>DAITPV010000346.1:0-2291 GCA_036833435.1 Actinomycetota bacterium
ACCACGGACATCGAGAACGTGGGACGGACCATCCGCCACCTGACGTTCTTCGAGATGCTGGGGAACTTCTCGTTCGGTGACTACTTCAAGAAGGAGGCCATCGCCCTGGCCTGGGAGCTCGTCACGGTTGACTACGGCCTGGAGCCGGAACGCCTGTGGGCCACCGTGTACGAGAAGGACGACGAGTCCGAGGAGTTGTGGCTGGAGTACCTGCCGGCGGAGCGGATCGTTCGGCGGGGGATGGACGACAACTTCTGGTCGATGGGCGTGGCCGGGCCGTGCGG
This sequence comes from Actinomycetota bacterium, assembly GCA_036833435.1. GTDB lineage: Bacteria > Actinomycetota > UBA4738 > UBA4738 > CALAEC01 > DAITPV01. Next base: position 285 of record DAITPV010000346.1, read on the forward strand.
CCCCTGCTCGGAGATCTTCGCGGACCGGGGCCCGGCGCACGGGGCCGATGGGGGGCCGGCGGTCGACGAGGAGCGATACCTGGAGATCTGGAACCTGGTGTTCATGCAGTACGAGCGGGACGACGACTACAACCTGATCGGCGAGCTGTCGTCGAAAGGGGTGGACACCGGCTCGAGCCTGGAGCGGGTGGCCGTTGTCCTTCAGGACACGCCGTCGTTGTACGAGACCGACCTCCTGGCTCCCCTCGTGGACGCCGCCCAGGAGGTCACGGGCCGCAGGTACGGCGCCGACGAACGGGACGACCAGTCGCTGAAGATCATCGCCGAGCATGGGCGGGCGACCACGTTCCTCATTTGCGACGGGGTTCTCCCATCCAATGAAGGACGGGGCTACGTGCTCCGCAGGATGCTTCGCCGGGTCGTCATGCACGCTCGGCGTCTGGGGGTGGACCACGGGATCACCCGGCCCCTGGTCGAGCGGACCGTGGAGGTCATGGGCGAGGTCTACCCGGACCTCGTGGAGAAGAAGGCATTCGCTCTCCAGGTCGCCGCATCCGAGGAAGAGCACTTCGGAGCGACCCTTCGTCAGGGCTTGACGTTGTTCGGTGACGAGGTTGACCGGGTGAAGGCCGGCGGAGACCGGACCTTCCCGGGAGAAGCGGCGTTCCTCTACCACGACACCTATGGCTTTCCGATCGAGATGACCGTGGAGCTCGCGGAGGAGCAAGGGGTGGAGGTCGACACCAAGACGTTCGACCGCCTCATGAACGAACAACGGGAGCGCGCCAGGGCCGCAGTGAAGGGCGGCCCCGACGAGGCGGCCCTGGTGGAGGCGGCCCGGTCGGCGGGCCCGACGGAGTTCGTGGGATACGAGCGGCTGGAGGTGGAGGGTACGGTGGCCGGCCTGGTCGCGGGTGGCCAGGCCGTCGAGGTCGCGGGTCAGGGAACGGACGTGGAGGTGATCGTGAGTCGCACGCCGTTCTATGCCGAGGGCGGCGGCCAGGTGGGAGACACGGGCGTGATCCGGACCTCCACGGGCGAGGCTCGGGTGAAGGACACCGTCCAGGGGCCCGGGGCCGTGATCGTCCACCGGGCCACGGTCACCTCCGGCGAGATCCGCAGGGGGCAGGAGGCGGAAGCCGCGGTCGATGCGGATCGGCGGGAGGCCACGGCCCGCTCCCACACCGGCACCCACGTGGTGCACTGGACCCTCCGTCACCTGCTCGGTGAGCACGCTCGACAGGCGGGATCGCTTGTGGCTCCCGGGCGGCTGCGGTTCGACTTCAGTCACTTCGAGCCCCTGTCCAGGGGCCGGCAGGAGGAGGTCGAAGCCACCGCGAACGAGCGGCTTGCCGACGACGACTCGGTCCGGGCGTACGAGACCACATTCGAGTTCGCCCGCAGCCAGGGGGCCATCGCTCTGTTCGGCGAGAAGTACGGCGACATGGTCCGGGTGGTCGAGGTGGGGGACTACTCAATCGAGCTGTGCGGCGGCACCCACGTGCCTCACACCGGCCAGGTGGCCCTGACCTTGATCACCTCGGAACAGAGCGTGGGGTCGGGGCTCCGCCGGATCGAGGCGCTGGTGGGACCAGACGCCCTGGAGCACGTGAACCTGGAGCGGCGGCTACTGGAGGAGGTGGTCGAGGTTCTGGGAGCCGGCGATCCTCGCCAGGCGCCGGACCGGGCTCGCCGGGCGGTGGCCCGGATCAAGGAGCTCGAAGCGGCCCTCGGTGCCGTCAGAAGCAAGGAGCGGTCGGCCCGGGTGGAGGACCTGGTGGCCGAGGCCCAGGACGTGGCCGGGGTCCGCGTGGTGGTCACCGAGATCGACGGGCAGGACGCCGGAGCCCTGCGGGAGCTGGCCATGAAGCTCCGCGAGCGGCTCGAGCGAGACGGGGCAGGAGCCGTGGTCCTGGGCAGCGCGAACGACGGGAAGGCCACACTGGTGGCGGCCTGCACCAAATCGCTGGTGGACCGGGGGGTCGCCGCTCCGGCGCTCCTGGAGCC
>DAITPV010000347.1:0-2288 GCA_036833435.1 Actinomycetota bacterium
GTTGATGGAGAGCCCGATGATCGCGTAGATGGCCGCCAGCCCGATCCACAGGTCCTGCGTGGTGTCGGTGACCTGGGGAAGCAGGAAGACCGCCGCAACGATGAACGCGGCCACGATGCCTCGGATGAGGTACCCGTTCCCCGAGGGCCGGAAGGCCTTGACCGCACCGTGGAGGTCCGTGGGAGCCCCCTTGGCCATCTACGCTTCCCTCCCCAGCAGTCCCTGAGGGCGGATCAGGAGGGCCAGCAGCAGGAGGCTGAACACCGTGAGCTCGGAGGCTCCGGGAACCCCGAGCTCCTGGAGATAGAAGATCCCCACGTTCTGGGCCGCGCCCACCAGCAGGCCGCCGACGAACGCTCCCGGGAGGCTGGTCATCCCTCCGAGGACCGCCGCGGTGAACGCGGGAACCAGGCTGGTGGCGGTCATGAACCCGGGCGTGAAGATGCCGATGGGTGCCTGAAGGACCCCGGCGATCCCTCCCAGCAGTGCGGCGAAGCCCCAGATGAACCGGGACATCCGGGTGACGCTTATCCCCACGATCCTGGTGGCCAGGGAGTCCTGGGAGGTCGCCAGGACCGCAAGCCCCAGGTTGGTTCGGGAGAAGAACAGCGCCAGGAGCACGGCCAGGGCGCCGAGGACCCCCACCACGATGAGCTGCTGGGGCAGGACGGCCACGCCGAACAGGCTGATCGGGTTGGTGGCATCGGCGGCGATGATCGGCTGGAGGACCCGGGGCTCGGGTTTGGCCACCAGGATCGTCGTCTGGATGATCAGGAAGGCCACCCCGATGGTGGCCACCAGGACGGTGACCCGCGACGCGTTGAACAGCGGCCGGATCACCAGGCGTTCGACGATCAGGCCCAGGAGCACCGCGGCGACCAGCCCGCCGACGATGCCCACGGCGTACGGGAGCTTGAGGCCCTCGACCAGACCGAACATCACGAACGCGGCTACCGTCCCGAACTCTCCCTGGGCGAAGTTGAAGACTCGAGCGCCCTTGTAGACGAGCACCAGGCCCACGGCCAGGAGACCGTACACCGCTCCTTGGAGCAGCCCGATCAGCAGGAACGTCAGAACCGACGGTTCCAGCGGTTCAACTCCCTCCCGTGCTTCTCGTGCGGGCCTAGAACGAGCTCTTGAACGCCTGCTCCGTCACGAAGGCCTGCTTCGAGCAGTCGGCCCGAAGCACATGGACCTGGCTTGCGCCGAAATGGTCCCCGGGCGAGAACGACACGTCCGGGAAGATCCCGGTCTTGAACGTCCCCGTCTCGACGGCCTGGATGAACCCCTGCCTGCTGAGGTTCGGCCCGGCAGCATCCAGCATCTGATGGATGAGCTTCGCCGATGCCCATAACAGCCACACGATGTCGTCGGAGACCCCATGGGCCTGGGCCGCCGTCCGGAACGCCGGGTCGAAGTTGTTGCTGTCGAAGTACGCCGGTGCCGGCGAGAAGAATCGGGCATCGGCCACCGCGCCGCCGGCCTGGCAGCCGGTGCGAGCCACCGTGTCCAGGCCCATGGTCACCCCGATGCCCACGTACTTGGGTTTGCACTGGGCCGCGCCGGCCATCTCCAGGAAGTACGTGGGAGAGGTGAGGGGGAACACCACCTGGTAGTTCTGGCTGACGGCGGTGCAGAGCTGGCCGGCCATCGTGCTGCCCCGCTCGTTCTTGTCCGGCCGGAGGATCTTCACCCCGGGAAGGGCCTGCTGGAACGCCGCCACGGCGTCGTCGAAGTTGGGGGTGTTGGTGGCCACCATGGCAACCTTCTGGGTGCTGCCGTCCCACCCCAGGGCCCCGGCGTTGGCCCGCATGTACTGCACGAGCAAGGGCACCTGGGCCGGGTAGGACATCGAGGCCGCGAAGTAGTTCTTGAGCTGGGTCAGCCCGATCTCGGTCACCCCGGCCGAGATGTACGGGATCCCCTTGCTGGCCGCGTATTGGGCGCACGCCTGGATCTGGTCGGTGCCACCGCCGCCGAACAGGGCGAACACCTTGTCCTGCTCGGCCATCTGCTGGCACACGGCCCGGGCGTGCGACGGGTTGTACTGGTCGTCCTGGAAGAAGATCTTGATCTTCCGTCCGTGGATCGTCACCGGCTGGCCGTTGTTGCCTCGGAGCCAGTACATGTCCTTGCCGGCGTTGAAGGATTCCTGCCGGAGGGGCGCGGCGCCCGTCAGCGGGGCGTGGATGCCGATCCTGATCTCGGTCGCGGTGATGCCGGTGGTGTCGCCGGCCACAGCGCCCGCGCCACCCTTGCCGCCGCCGCCGGTCCCGCCACCCTTGCCG
>DAITPV010000348.1:0-2254 GCA_036833435.1 Actinomycetota bacterium
CTGGTACTTGACGGCGCTCTGATCTTAGAACCGACGGTTCTTCCGGACGTGCCGGGCCACGGAGCGGATGGTAGGGATTGCTGCGGTCGAACGTATGTTCTATGCTCCGATGTTCGGGATGCGCTGGGACAACCTTCGTCTGGACGCCGAACCCTCGGACGACCGACTCACGATCCCCCTGTTCGAGCAGGGCGCGGTGGTACGAACGTTCGACACCCCGGAGTTCCGGGGCATGACGTTCTACGAGGTTCGGGCCAAGTCGATCATCAACCGTGTCCCCGCTGCGTCACGCATGCCGTTCGAGTACACGATCAATCCGTATCGAGGATGCAGTCACGCCTGCGTTTTTTGCTTCTCGCGGAAGAGCCATACCTATCTCGATTTCGACTACGGGAAAGACTTCGACACACAGGTTGTGGTCAAGGTCAATGCACCCGAGCTGTTGCGGAAAGAGCTGGCGTCAACGCGGTGGAAAGGCGAACACATCGCCATGGGGACCAACGTGGACACGTATCAACGAGCTGAAGGGCGGTACAAGCTCATGCGCGGGATCCTGGAGGGGCTCCGGGATGCCGCCAACCCATTCTCCATCCTTACCAAGGGCACATTGATCCTCCGGGACCTCGACCTGCTCACTCAGTGCGCGGAGGTGGCCGACGTGGCTACGAACTTCTCGGTCGGGTGCATCGACAAGGACTACTGGCACGCGTTGGAACCCGGAACACCCTCGCCGGAACGGCGGCTGGATGCGGTCCGCCGGCTGAACGAGGCCGGCATCCCCTGCGGGGTGCTGATGGCGCCCATCATCCCGTTCCTCACCGACGACGACGAGAACATGGAGCGCACCGTTCGGGCCATCGCCGAAGCGGGAGCCACCCACGTGTCTCCCATCGTGCTCCACCTCCGCAAGGGCGGGGCCCGGGAGTGGTGGATGACCTGGCTCCGGGAGTCGCGCCCCGACCTGCTCCCCCGGTACCGGGAGCTGTACGGGAACGCGGCCTACGCGCCCAAGGAGTACCAGTCCCAGATCTCCGAGAAGGTCGGGCGCCTGGCCCGCCGCTTCGGGATCGGGCGAAGCTCCGGCGGAGGCGCCCGGCGCATCCGCGAGCAGCCGCCCACACCCGAACCCGAGCAGCTCTCCATGGTCTGACCGGGAACCTCCTTCTCCCCCCGGGTGTACAGGGGACAGAGGAAGGAGGTTCTCGTGAGGAAAGCGATAGCGGTCTCCGCGACGGTGCTGGTCGTGCTGGCACTGGCGCTTCCGGCCCAGGCGAAGTTCGAGGGAACCGCCTATGTGAGCGGCCCGGGAGCGGGCGGAGAGGCCGGCGGAGGCGGTGGGCCCATCACCATGGACGGGTCGGACGGGGGAGGCTATCCCATGCTCTCCGGTCTGCTCGATCCCGCGCAGTCACGGACCGGGACGCCCACGGGTGACCTGGGGCCTCGGTACCATGTCCGGTACGTGATCGACGAGCCACCGAACCAGCCCGAGATCATCCAGCATCTGTACCCCTACGCGGCCGACGGGCCCGTGATCTATACGCTTCCGGGACAGGAGTTCCTCGGGAGCGCTGACGGAACGACCACGGGCGGCTGGGCCCGGCCCGACCCCGAGCTGATCACCGAGCTCCAGGACCGGGGGCTTCCCGAGACTTCTCCGGTGACGGCGGGCGCGCCCGCGACGGACGCCGTCCGGACGCCATCCACCGGACCTTCCCCCGGCCTGGGGATCGCGATCCTGCTGGCCGGCCTGGTGGTCGCCGCGACGGTGTTCGGGCGGAGACGCGCCGCCGCCCGGCCCGTCCGGGATCCCGCGTAACAGGCTCCAGCGCCCAGTGGCCGCGCCTCTCGCGGGGGGCGCGGCCGGGCGTATCCTGACGCGCCGGTGCGCGTGACCCTCGCTCTCGTGATCCTTCTCGCGAGCTGCGCGACCACTCCATCCACCCCGGACGAGCTGGAAGGCCCGGGGTTCCGCCTCGACGTCCCCGAAGGCTGGCGGGAAGGCAGCGTCGGCGGAGGAGCCTCCACCGGCGGCGTCCCCGAGTTCAGCCGGTCGCTGTCGCCACCGAACAGCGACGCGGCAAGCTACGTGCTGGTGGAGGTCTACGAGCTCGATGAGGGTCAGGACGCCAGCATGCAGGTGGGCGCCTTGGTCGAGGACCTGGCCCGGCAGACCATGGGCCGCGTGATCGACGGCCCCGAGACCGCCACCCTGGGCGGGCTCGATGCCGTCCGGTACGAGGTCTCGATCCCC